>JALYSW010000197.1 GCA_030854615.1 Gemmatimonadota bacterium | reverse complement strand
GCCCCGAACATCGGGCGCCGCTTCCTTTTTCACTCGACATGCCCACGACGCTTCCCGATCTTCTCGCCGTTCCCGCGCATCGCGCCACTGCTATCGCGCGCTACTCGTCCGAATTCACGACTGGGCGGACGGTCGCGCTGCTGACGCACATCAACTCCGATGGCGACGGATGCGGCTCCGAGGTGGCGCTCGCGCTGCTCCTCGCGCAGCGCGGGATGAAGGTTCGGATCGTGAACCCGACGCCGTGGCCGGAGATGTTCGACTTCCTCCTCGACGGCGTCGATGAGCGCAGCGCCGAGGGCGCCGCGGCGTTGGCTGGCATCGAGCTCCTGATGGTGCTCGACATCAGTGACCTCAAACGGCTCGGGCCGCTCGGTGACGCCGTTCGCAGCTCACCCGCGCGCAGACTGGTCATCGATCACCATCTGCCGCAGGATGAGCCGGCGGGTGAGATCGTCGTCTCGGACGCGACGGCGTGCGCCACCGGTGAGCTGATCTTCGACTTCGCACGTGTGCTCGGCCTCGAGATTACCGCTCCCATCGCGCGCGCGATGTACATCGCGATACTCAGCGATACCGGCGGCTTTAAATTCAGTAACACGTCGCCGCGCTGCCACGCGATCGCCGGGCAGCTGCTCGCGGCCGGCGTCGACCCAGAGGAGATGTACCGCCGCATCTACGCGTCGGTCTCCGTCGGCCGGTTGCATCTCCTGCGCGATGCGCTCGCAACGCTCGAGGTCGACGGCGCGCACGGGCTCGCGTGGATCGCGCTGCCTGCGGGCGCGCTCGAGAAGTACGCCGTGCGCGCCGAGGAGCTCGACGGCTTGGCCGAGCATCCGCGCTCGGTGGCCGGGACGAAGATGGCGGTGTTCTTCAGGGATCTCGGGCACGGCAAGGTGAAAGTTTCTTTCCGCAGCACCGGCGAGGTCGATGTCAACGCGTTCGCGCGACAGTTCGGTGGCGGGGGGCACGCGAAGGCATCCGGCGCACTCATCGCGGGGACACTCGCCGAGGTGCGCGACAACGTGATCGCGTCCGCGCGAGCATTCCTGACGCCATAACGATCCGCTAGCTTTCGCGCATGGCTCTCTTCAAACAGCGCACCGGAACAGACGTCGAAGGCGACATTCGCACCGCGATCGATGGGATGCGTCCGTTGCTGCGAATCGAGACCATGGACATCGAGCTCGTCGAGTTCGAGTTGGAGAACGGTGTCGCCGTGATTCGCTGCACCGGCGACTGTCCCGACTGCGATCTGTCGGCAGTGAATCTCACGGTTGGAATCGAGGCGCATCTGCGCCAGCAAGTGCCGGAGATTCGCGCCGTACGCTTCGTCACGCGCTGAGGCGCGGATGACCGAGACATTGCAGACGCGGATCGCACAGGCGCTCCAGGGTGTAATGAATCCGCGCACGAGCGAGGATGTCATCCGCTCCGGCATGATCCGCGACGTCGCTGCGACCGTCGATGGGCGCATCCGATTCACGATCCTCCTCGATGCGCAGGACCCGGCGTCGCTCGTGCGCGAGGTGCGTCAGGCGGTCGAGCGCGTGGACGGGGTGAAGGATGTGCGCGTCGATGTACGCGATCCGTCGCAGTCGTCGGCGAATTCCGCGGTGCCGCCCGTTGGCACTCGCGCACCGGCAGCCCCGCCGCCGGCCTTTACTCCGCCGAAGGGACGCTCGCTCCCCGTGATGGGGCAGGAGCCGAAGGCGAAGGCCGTGCCACCCGCGCCGACGCCCGTCGCCTACCCGAATCTCGGTCGCATCCTCGCGATCTCGAGCGGCAAGGGGGGTGTCGGGAAGTCGACCGTCTCGGTGAATCTCGCCGTCGCGCTCGCGAGGCAGGGGCTGCGCGTAGGGCTGCTGGACGCCGATGTCTATGGTCCAAACGTGCCGATGATGATGGGCGTCAACACGCCGCCACCCGTCGTCGGCGATCGCATCCAGCCGCTCACCGCGCACGGCGTCAAGATGATGAGCCTCGGTTTCCTCATCGAGCGTGATCAGCCCGCGATCTGGCGCGGCCCGATCGTGATGAAGATCATCACGCAATTCCTGCGCGA
This sequence comes from Gemmatimonadota bacterium, assembly GCA_030854615.1. Classification (GTDB taxonomy): domain Bacteria; phylum Gemmatimonadota; class Gemmatimonadetes; order Gemmatimonadales; family Gemmatimonadaceae; genus FEN-1250. The sequence continues at coordinate 8,777 of JALYSW010000197.1, read as the reverse complement.
TGTGGACTGGGGCACCCTCGATTATCTGCTCGTCGACATGCCGCCGGGCACGGGCGACGCACAGCTCTCGCTCGTGCAGGCGACGCACGTGCACGGCGCCATCATCGTGACGACGCCGCAGCCCGTCTCCACCGGCGACGCGCTCCGCGGCGCGAAGATGTTCGAGCGCGTCAGCGTGCCTGTGCTCGGCATCGTCGAGAATATGAGCTACCTCTTGTGCGCGCACTGCGGCAAGCCGACGCCTTTGTTCGGCTCCGGCGGCGGGCGTGCGCTCGCGGATGAGCTGCACATCCCCCTGCTCGGGGAGATTCCGCTCGAGTCCGGAGTTCGCGAAGGCGGCGACAGCGGGAGTCCGATAATCATCGCGCACCCGGATTCTCCTGCGGCGCGCGCACTGAATTCCATTGCGATGCAAATCGTCGAATCCGCGGCGGCTCTCAAGACGTGAGCAAATCGGCACTCCCGCCCACTGTCGTCGATACGCGGCCGCCGGAGCTCAACCCGGCGGCCGCGTTGCCGATGGACCCACGTGACGGATTCGCCACCGCGATCACGGGCGAATATCGCTCGGTGAAGTCGCTGGTCGACGGATCGCTCACGCGCACGGTCGCCACCGTCGCGCTCCCGGCCGTCGCATCGACGCTGCTGATGACGCTCTTCGCCACCGTCGACGCCTTCTGGGTGGGCACGCGCATCGGCCCGCAGGGGCTCGCCGCCGTGTCGACATCGATCTTCTGGGTGTGGATGCTCATCTCCTGCGCGGAGCTCGTGAGCGTCGGGCTCACGGCGGTGGCGGCGCGGCGCCACGGCGAGCGACTCCACGACGCGGCTGCCCGCGCGGTCTCCGATGGGCTCGTGCTCTCCATCGCGATGGCCGTGGTGCTCGGCGCCCTGGGCATCGCGAATCTCGACACGCTCTTCGGCATCATGCACACCCCCGCCGACGTCACCGCGCTCGGCAAGAGCTATCTCGGCACCTACCTGTTCGGCGCGCCGCTCATCTTCGGCTTCTTCGCAATCGACGCGGCCTTCCGCGCTGCGGGCGACACGAGGACTCCATTTTTCCTCCTGCTCGGCTGCGTCATCGCGGCGCTCGCGCTCGACCCCGTGCTCATCCTTGGGCTCGGTCCCGCGCCGCGCCTCGGCATCGCCGGCGCCGCGGTGGCGACGATCTTCACGCGCTCGGTCGCCTTCCTCATCGGTATCGTGATTCTGATCCGCCGGCGAATGGTGACCTTCGGCGTGCCCGCGATGGCGACGCTGCGCGCGATCGTGCGCGTTGGGTTGCCGACAGCGGTCACCGGTGTCGTCTTCAGCGACATCTACGTGCTCCTCACGCGCACGACGACGCACTTCGGCACGCCCGCACTCGCGGCGCTCGGTGTCGGCCATCGAGTTGAGAGCTGGTCGTACATGGTCGGCATCGGCTTCGGCGCCGCAGCGGCGGCGATCGTCGCGCAGAATCTCGGCGCGAAGCAGGTGGCGCGGGCCGAGCGTGCGGCGTGGATCGCGACGGGGTTCGCGATGACGATCAGTCTCATCGCGGCGATCGGCGAGTATTCGCTGGCTACGACCTTTGCATCCGTGTTCACCAACGATCCTGCGGTGATCGCCGAGAGCGTGCGCTATCTCCGGATCGGTGCGATCTCGACGTTCTTCGCTGGCGCCGAGCTGGTGCTCGAGGGCGCGCTCGGAGGCGCGGGCGATACGCTGCCGCCGATGATCACCTCGACCACCCTCACCGCGCTCCGCGTTCCGGTCGCCGCGTGGGCCGCCTCGCGATGGGGAACGTCGGGGATCTGGTGGACGATCTCGCTCACCGCTCTGGGTCGTGGTGTGGCGATGATGGCGCTGTGGAAGTGGGGACGATGGAAGCGAGTTGTGTGGGTGACGACGCCGGGTTGAGCGGCATGTCCATGGACGAGCGGCCGGGATTCGCCGATGTCACGATGCGGCCGGCGTAGACAGCGCCGCGACGCGGCTCCGTCGCCCCCGTTCCGTTGTGCAGCTCCGAGTTGAGCTCTCCGCCTGCGAGCAGGACGATCATCGTGAGGTACATCCACGTCAGCAGCACGATGACTCCGCCAATCGTGCCGTAGGTCTTGTTGTACGTCGCGAACTCGGTGACGTAGAGACGAAAGAGGAGCGTCACCAGCAGCCAGAGCACGGTTGCCGCGCTGGCGCCGACGAGAATCTGACGCGGATGCTGTTTGAGATTCGGCAGGGTGCGATAGACGAGGAAAAACGCGACCATAATCATGGCGACGGCGGCCGGATACTGCAGAATCGTCCACGCGAGCACAAAGAGGTGGTCGAGCCCGATGCGCACGCCGATGCCGTGCGCGATCTCCGGACCGGCGAGCATCACGATGCTCGCGATGCCGACGAGCAGGCCGAGCCCGAGCACGCACGCGAGCTGAATGAGGATCCGTCTCCACCACGGTCGCGTCTCGGTTACGTTGTAGGCGGAGTTCAGCGTGCTCATGAGCGAGCCGAACACCGCCGAGCCTGACCAGAGCGCGAGCACCGCACCCACCGAGATGATGCCGGGCGCGTTCTTCGAGAAGACGACGTCCTTGATCACGCTGCGCACGAGATCGATCGCCTCGCCGGGGACGATCGTCGCAAGCTGATTCATCAGCCAGGTGAACGTCTTCTGCTTATCGCCGAACAGCGAGAGCAGCGGGGCCGAAAAGAGGAAGAAGGGGAAGAGGGAGAAGAACGCATTGTAGGCGGCCTGCGCGGCGAGCCCCAGCACGTTGTCGTTGAGGATCTCCTTCCCGGTGGTCTTGAGCAGGGGACCGACCCGGAACCCCTTGATGATCATCTCGCGCTCCGCATCCTCATGCTGACGGGAAAAGCAAGGGATGGGCCGCGTTGAGGGTTCAGTCTGTACTGCACGCCAACCAACTTCCTACGCCGCGTTCGACGCGAAGGTGTCGCATGCTTTCGGGTCGCCGCTGTCGAAGCCGCGCTTGAACCACGATTCGCGCTGCGCCGAGGTTCCGTGCGTAAACGACTCTGGCGAGATGTGGCCCGTCGACATCTTCTGCAGCCGGTCGTCGCCGACCGACGCCGCAGCCTGGAGCCCCGACCGCACATCGCCAGGATCGAGCAGCTGGCGCTGCGCCGTGGAGTGTCCCCACACGCCAGCGTAGCAATCCGCCTGCAGCTCGAGCTTCACCGACAGCTCGTTCGCCTGGTCGGGGTGCTGCTTCTGAAGCCGACGCATCTGCTCGTCGATCCCCTCGAGATGCTGCACATGATGCCCAAGCTCGTGCGCAAGCACGTACGCCTGCGCGAACTCGCCCGGGGCGCCGAACTTGTCGCGTAGCTCATCATAGAAGCCGAGGTCGATGTACACCTTCTCATCGAGCGGGCAGTAGAACGGCCCCATCGCCGTCTCGGCCTGTCCGCACGCTGATTGCACGCCGTCGCGGAAGAGGACGAGCTTCGCGTCGTGCCAGTTGGCGCCTTCCTGCGGCAGGAGCTTCGCCCAGGTCGACTGCGCATCGTCGAGCACGAAGGAGACGAACTGCACCTCGCGGTGCTCGGCCGGCGACTCGGTGCCCGCCAGGGGCGGCGCGTCGCCCGACGCCGTGGTCGTCTGTGCGCTGCCGCCGCCGTCGCCGATGAGGGTGAAGAGGTCGCGATGGAAGATCAGGCTCAGGATGAGCACGATGACCGTGCCCCCTATCCCGAGGTGGATGCCGCCAAAGCCACCTCCGCCGCTGTCGCCGCGACGATCCTCGATGTTGGAGCTCTCGTTACCGGGTGTCCAGCGCATCGCAGCCCTCGGATAGTTCGGGAACCAGAGGGCAAAGCAAGAAGTTGGCCGCTCAGTTCATCCAGACGACATCGACGTTCGCCAACGTAGCGCTGCCGTCGATGACCACGTGGCGCTTCGCCTGCTCGTAGCCGGCGCTGTACATCACGCCGCCACGCTGCGTGAACCCCTCGGAATCGACGTTTGCGATGCGATGCGCGAGCTTCAGCGAGACACCCACGTCGCGCGGGATGCGCAATGTTGCCGAGCCGAGGACGACACGCAAGGTGAGGGGGATCTCTCCCTCCCATGTGCCGCCGAGATCCACATCGACGCTCCCCACCGTGCTCGCGATCGTTGCCCGCTGCGCGCGCGCGTTACCGAGATCGTGGATGGTGATGCTCCCGACGCCGGCATCGATCGAGAGATCGCGCATGGGCCTCGGGTTCGCGCTGCCGAAGGTCAGATCCGTCTCCGTCGCACCGGAGGAGACGCGCACCGCGTCGATCCAGAGCGAGCTGAGATCGAGCTTCGCGCGCGTGGTGCCGAGGTCCAGGTCGAGATCGAGCGGAATTCCCGCCGCGAGCGCGAGATCGAGGCGCCCCTCCTCGGTGCGCTTGTTGTTCGAGTGCCGCGCCGAGGTCTGAATCGTGGAGCTATCCAGCCCAATGCGCAGCGTACGCGAGACGGCGTTGTAGCTGCGCGAGATGCGCTGCTGGTTCGCGTCGAAGTGCGCCTTCGCGTCGTAGAGCAGTGGCGCCGCGGCGGCACCGAGCGTGAGGGTGCCCGCGTCGTAGCGAAGGACGACACGGAGGCTGTCGGTCGTGCCGCGCGGGCGGCTGGCGGCCAGTTCGCGCCAACTCCGCGCGTCGCCGCTGCCGACGCCAATGGTGAACAGCCCGATGAGCGCGAGCATCAGCCCCTTCATGGCTCGCTCGCCCTCGGCGCCGGCGTCGGGCGGCGCGCGGCGGCGACTCCCGAAACGGGCGTCGGCGTCTGCCACGCATACTCTTCCGCTGGCGGCGTTGGCACGTTCGGCATCGTCACCGGTGCGCGCGTGCCGCCGCGCGTGATGATCGTGGCGCCGAGTCCGACGGTGGCGGCGATCCAGGTGCTGAGAAACGCAAGAAGCCGCAGCACGCTTCCCGCGAGTCCCATGAACGCCGCGCCGCCCGCAAGGAGCCAGAGTACCAGAAAGATCGAGAGCCCCGCGATGAGGTGGCTGATGACGGGGCGTGGATCGCGAACATAGCTCTCGCCACGCATCACCGCGTCGCCGACGAGGAGCGACATCGCGAGGAAGCCCAACGCGAGCGCGCCAAGCGTGGCGAGCGCGTACGCGACGGCCGCGAAGGGGATGAGCAGAATTCCGACGAGCGTGATCGCGAGCGCGACCATCGAGAGCACGAGGAGGGGTACGGTGGCGATCTCGCCGAGGAGACCGAAGATGAAGGACCGCGAGAAGTCGGTGCGGATGGTGGAGGCGATCGTCTCGAGGTGGGTCCGCGCGCCGATCGCGACGGCGAGCGCCATGGCGATGAGGATCAGATAGCACGAGGCGGCGAGCGAGAGCGAGCGCCGCGTCGCCTGTGCGGGGGTGAGCTGCGCGCCCGCGATCGGCCCGACGCTGAAGGCGGAGATCGTGCGCGTTTCGCCGTCAACGGTGCCGCCGGCCATGCGCACCTGGCCGCCGACGGAGAGGGCGTCCCCGCGCACGTGCCCGCCGGGGAGAAGCACGACGTCGCTGCCGATGGCGACGGCGTTGCCGTCGACGATGCCCCGGATCTCGAGGGGCCCATGCCAGCTCGCGATGTCGCCGGTGAGATGCTGATCTCCCTCGACGACGTGCGCACTTTCGCTTAACGCCGAGCGGCTGAGCGAGAGCCCATTCGCGTCGCGATGCAGCGAGTCGAGCGCGGCGCCGATGGCATCGGAGGACGATGGCGCGCGGGTGTTGTCGGAGTGATCCTGCGCCCGCAGACCCGATGTCGCGACGAACGCCAGCAGCATCGAGAACGCGATAGCCGGCACCGCGCGCACGCTAGCGCCCGCGCGCACGAACGGCCGCCACGCGAATCATCGTTGCAGCGGCCGCGCCGGTGATCACGAGCAGGAGCGCCGCCACGGCGAGCCCCATTGCTCCGCCGGCGAGGAGCGGTCGAGCCGCCTCACCGAAGAGCGCCGACATCGCACTGCCGGCCGCACCAAAAGCCGCGCTGCGCACTCGGTCGAGCACGAGATCGGCCGTGAACATCACCGCATCGATGCGGGTGAAGACCCAGGCCGAGACGACGGTGAGGACGATCGCGATCGATGCGAAAAGTCCTGCAGCGGCGAAGCGGAGCGCGCGCGACTGCGGTATGAAGCCGCGTACGGAGTCGAGGAGGGCGACGTGCCAGGGGACGAAGAGCTGCACCCGCGACAGTACCCGGCCCGCGAACAGCGGCGAGGGTGCGATGTGCGGCAGGTGCTCGAGCTGCCGGACGAGCGCCCGCGCGCCCTCGAGCTCATTGCGACACGAAACGCAGTTGCGGACGTGCGCCTTGAGCGGCGGGGTTCCGAATCCGACCTCGCCGTCGAGCAGCAGGTCGATCTCTTCAGGCAGTAGGTGTCGTTCCACTATTCCTCCACTGGTTCATACGGGGGCCGTGCCGGGCGGGTTTCAGAGGCGTTTAACCGGGTCATTCGCGCAGATCCTCCAGCGCCTCACGGAGCTCGTGGCGGGCGCGGTGGATGTAGGTCTTGACGGTTCCCAGGGGCAGATCGAGGGTGGCGGCGATCTCCTCGTAGGAGCGCCCCTCGACGTGGCGGAGGAGGATGCAGGAGCGGTATTCGGGGCGGAGCTTGCCTATCGCCTGCTCGATGGCACTTCCGAGCTCGCGGGACTCGATCGCTTCGAGGGCGGACTGCCCTCGCGACTCGACGTCCAGGGAGGTGGCCTGCGCCTCGGCCGCCGTCGCCGCGTGCGGAGAGCCGTCGAGGCTCACCGTGGCGAGCTGACGCCGGCGCAGGTGATCGATCGTGACGTTGTTCGCGATCTTGAAGAGCCAGCTCGACAGTTTGAATTCGGGCCGGTAGCGATCGATGTTGTTGAGCACCTTGATGAAGGTGTCCTGGGCCAGGTCCTCCGCCAGCTCCCGGTCGCGCACCATCCGGAAGATCAGCGAGAAGACGGGCCGCTCATATCGCCGAACAAGCTCCCGAAAGGCCGGCTCGCGCCCTTCCTTCGCGAGCGCGGCGACATCTGCATCCGGGAGGTTACGGAGATCGAGAGCGAGGGCCATTCATCGGGAGAAGGAGACAGGGCGCAACATCCCGCTCATCGGCTATAAGGTAAGCCGCGCTCGCAACGCGAGCCAGCATCAACGCTTGCGCGCGCTATGGGGCTCCGGCATTTTTCGCTGGATGTCCACCATCACCGAGGAGGAGGAGGCACTCTCCGCGGCCGCTGGCGGACGCGCAAAGCGGGCCTACGTGCGCCGCATCTTCTCGGAGATCGCGCCCCGCTACGACTTCCTCAATCACGTTCTGAGCGCGAACATCGATCGGGGCTGGCGCCGCCGCGCGATCGCCGCGCTCCAGTGGCAGCGCGATCCGCGCGGCGTCTACGTGGATCTCTGTGCGGGGACGCTCGACATCGGCGCGGCCATCGCGCGCGAGCCCGCATTCGCCGGGCAGGTGATCGGCGCGGACTTCGCCGAGCCGATGCTGCGCGCAGGCGCCGCAAAGACGCGAACGCTCGCGGTGCGCCCGGTGGTTGCCGATGCGCTTCGGCTGCCGCTGGCGGATAAGAGCTGTGCCGGGATCATCGTCGCCTTCGGCGCGCGCAACTTCGACGATCTCGACGCGGGGCTGCGCGAGATGCTTCGCGTGACGGCGCCCGGCGGACGCATCGTCGTGCTCGACTGCTCCACGCCTCGCTCGGCCGCAGTGCGCGTGCCGTACGAATTCTATTTTCATCATGTGCTGCCGGTGATCGGGCGGATCGTGAGTGGGCATCGAACGGCGTATCAATATCTGCCGGAATCGGTCGATAACTTCCCGGACGGCGAGTCGCTCGCGCGGCGAATGCGAGAGGCGGGAATCGCGAACGTGCGGTGGGAGCCGCTCACCTTCGGCATCTCGGCGCTCCACTGCGGCGAGCGCGCGGCGTGAGCATCAACACTATTTCCGATTTTATCGCACAGATCGACGCGATCGGCGAACTGGTGCGCGTGACGCATCCGGTGCGCGCCGAGCTCGAGCTCTGCGAAATCGCGGATCGCGTGATGAAGAGTCCGGCCGGCGGCCCCGCACTCCTGTTCGAGCACGTGGTGCTTCGCGATGGCTCGCGGTCGGCGTATCCCGTCGCCATCAATCTCTTCGGCTCAATGAAGCGCATGGCGCTCTCGCTCGGCGTCACGAACCTCGACGACATCGGAGCGCGCATCACGGAGCTCGTGCAGATGAAGGTCCCCGACGGGCTGATGGGGAAGCTGTCGATGCTTCCGAAGCTGCTCGAGATCGGGAAGTATCCGCCGCGAGTGAAGAGCGGACCGGCAGCGTGTCAGGCCGTGATATGGAAGGGTCTGGACATAGATCTCGACAAGCTTCCGATCATCACGTGCTGGCCCGAGGATGGCGGCCCGTACATCACGCTGCCGATGGTGATCTCGAAGGATCCGGTGCGCGGGATTCGCAACGTCGGGATGTATCGCGTGCAGCAGCTGTCGAAGAACACGCTGGCGATGCACTGGCAGCGGCACAAGGTGGGCGCGTCGCACTGGCGCGAGATGGCCGAGCGGGGCGAGAAGATGCCGGTGTGCATCGCTGTGGGCGCGGATCCGGCAAGCGTGTACTCGGCGTCCGCGCCGCTGCCGCCGACGATCGATGAGTTTCTCTTCGCGGGATTCCTGCGGAAGGAGCCGGTGAGGCTCGTGAAGGCGATCACCTGCGATCTCGAGGTGCCGGCGGATGCGGAGTTCGTGATCGAGGGGTACATCGATCCGTCCGATTCCCTTGTGATGGAGGG
>JALYSW010000189.1 GCA_030854615.1 Gemmatimonadota bacterium | reverse complement strand
GGTAGAGCAGCAGATCGCACCCCGCATCGAGCGCGCGAATCGCCGCCTCCTCCTCGCCATGCTCGGCGATCGCCCCCTCCATGATCATCGCGTCGGTGACGATCAGCCCCTCGAAGCGCATCTGCTGGCGAAGCAGCCACTGCAACATCTCACGCGACATCGTGGCGGGGGCCCCGCTTGCGTCGAGCGCGGGAAATGCGACGTGCGCGGTCATGATGCCGGCGACGCCCGCCTCGATCGCGGCGCGGAAGGGCGCGAGATCGTGCTCCACCAGCTCCGCGCGCGACGCGTCGACCAGCGGCATCCCGGAGTGCGAGTCGGTGCGCGTGCGCCCGTGCCCCGGAAAGTGCTTAGCGCACGCGAGCACGCCCTCCGCCTGGCACGCCTGGATCCACGCCTGCGCGAGCATCGCGACCTTGCGCGAGTCGCTGCCGAGCGAGCGCGTGCCGACGATCGGGTTCTCGGGGACGATGTCGAGATCGCACACCGGCGCGAGATCCCAGTTGAGCCCGAGCGTGCGCGCCTCGCGCGCGGTGAGCCGCGCCGCGCGGCGTACTGCGTCCGCATCGTTGAGCGACGCGATCGCGGCGAGCGGCGGGAGCCCGGTCGCGCCTGAGAACTGCTGCCCCGCACCGCGCTCGAGATCGGCGGCGATGAGCAGCGGCACGCGCGAGCGCTGGCGCAGCTCCTTCGTGAGCGCGCGCACACGCTCCTGGTCGCCGCCGAAGAGGATGAAGCCACCGACGCCGAGCGTGAGCGCCTTCTCGATCGCATCGCGCTCGTGCTTGAAGCCGTGGTTCGAATCCCAGCGAAGCGCGGGCAGGAGAAGCGCGGCGGAGGCGTTCATGCGGGCGTCAGCTTCCCGAGCACGCGCGGCCCGCGCGCGCCGGTGGCCGCGGGAAGATTCCCCGCGCGGCGATCGAGAAAGAGCCGGCCGAGGAAGGCGAAGGCGACCGCTTCCTTCGCGTCGCCATCAAAGAAGTTGGTGTCGAACATCTTCACCGGGAGCGGTGCGACGGCGGCGGCGAGCGCACGCGCGAGCGCCGGATTCCGCGCACCGCCGCCCGAGAGAACGACATCCGCAACGGGCGCTGATACGAAGCGACGATATGCATCCGCGATCGAGCGCGCAGTGAAGGCAACGGCCGTCGCGATCACATCCTCGTTCGTCGCCGTCGCCCTCGCCTCACGGCATCGGTCGATGAAGCGCGCGATATATGCGCGGTCGAACAGTTCGCGCCCCGTGGACTTCGGCGGTGGCGATGCGAAGTACGGCTCGGCGAGCGACTCGCGCACGACGCTCTCGATCGCGGTTCCGCGCTTCGCGAGCATGCCGTCGACATCGTACGCGAGCCCCGGCACGAGCGTGCGTACGACGCCATCGATGATCGCAACCCCGGGCCCCGTGTCGAAGGCGACCACCGGCGCATCGACGCCGCGCGGCGGCACGAAGCTCACGTTCCCGATCCCTCCGACGTTTTGCAGCGCTCGCCACGCGCCGTCCGCGGCGAAGAGAAATCGATCTGCGATCGCGACCAGCGGCGCGCCCTGCCCTCCCGCGGCAACGTCACGCACGCGGAAGTCGGAGATGACGTCGAGCCCGGTCCGCTCCGCGATGACTGCGCTCTGCCCGATCTGCCACGTCGCGTGCGGCGCATCATGCCAGATCGTGTGGCCGTGCGAGGCGATCGCGCGTACCTCGCGCGGCGCGAGCCCTGCTTTCGCAATGACTTCGAGCGCGGCGTCGCCGAGCCAGGCGCCGAGCTCGAAGTCGAGGCGCCCGATGTTCGCCAGCGACGCACCATCGAGTGCGCGAAGGAGCCGGTCGCGCTGCGCGCTCGCATACGGCCGCTCGTGATACGCGAGCAACTCCGCGCTTGCCCGCGCGGGATCTCCGCCGAAGCGCACGGCCGCGGCCGAGATGCCATCCGCCGAGGTGCCGGACATCAGCCCGACCATCACGTCGCCCGGCGCGTCGCCGCTCGCGCGATCATCGCTCACTCGACCGGCGGCGGCGCGTTGGGAATCACGCGGCGCACGACGCCCCCCGCATCGCGCAGCGCGCGCTCGGCCTCTTCGCGCGAGAATCCGCGCTGCTGCATCACGATCGCGGTGCGCACGCTCCCGCCCGCACCGTCGATGAGCTGGCGCGCCGCGGGCCGCTCGACCCCCGTCACCTCCATCACGATCCGCTCTCCGCGGTCGACGAGCTTCGCGCTCATGGCGCGGAGATCGACCATGAGATTTCCGAACGTCTTCCCGATGCGGATCATCGCGCCCGTGGAGATCGCGTTCAACACGAGCTTCGTCGCGGTCCCCGCCTTCATGCGGGTCGACCCCGTCACCGGTTCGGCGCCCGTGATCGGGATGATGGCGACGTCGACGAGATCGAGCAGCGATGCCGCCGGCGGCGAGCACGCGAGAATCCCGGTGCGCGCACCGAGCGCGGCGGCGCGCTCGAGCGCGCCGCGGACGTACGGCGTGGTGCCGGAGGCGGCGATGCCGAGCACGAAGTCGCGCGGGCCGACCTGGTGCGCGGTCATGGCTTCGGCGCCGTCGGCGACCACATCCTCCGCGCCCTCCTGCGACGTCGTGAGCGCCGGGAGCCCGCCCGCGATGATCCCCTGCACCATCTCCGGATCGGTGCCGAAGGTCGGCGGGCACTCGCTCGCGTCGAGCACGCCAAGCCGCCCCGAGGTGCCGGCGCCCACGTAGAACAGCCGTCCTCCCGCGCGGAACGCCTGCTCCGCGAGCTCGATCGCGCGCGCGATGTTGTCGCGCTGCGTCGCCACCGCGTCGAGCACGAATCGGTCTTCGGCGTGCAGCAGATCGACTATCTCGCGCGCCGATGCGAGATCGATGTCCGCGGTGCGGGGATTTCGTCGCTCGGTGAGGCGAGGATCGGAGTGCGACGCAGTCACGTACTCGGGTGAGATGAGGAGGTGACGCGACGCGTCACGCGGGCTAACTTATGCCGCGTCGCGCGCCAGTAGCAAGAGATTTTCCAGGAGAGCTCGTGCATCATCGGTCAATCAACGCGCAGCGCACGATCGGTGTGATGGCCATCACCGTCGGGGCGCTGCTCATCTCCTGCCATCCGGCCAAGCGTACCGCCGCCGCGCCTGCGCTGGTCACCCTCCCCAACGCACCGATGTCGATGGACGCGGCGAAGGCGATCAAGGCGATCGCCGACACCGCGCGGAAGCGGCTCCCCGACGCGTGGCCGCTCACCGGCATGCACAATTCGGCGATCGCCGCGCACGCGATGGTTGCGAGCAACAGCCTCCTCGCCAGCGACGCCGGCCTCGAGATCCTGCGCGCCGGCGGCAACGCGATCGACGCGGCCGTCGCCACCGGCTTCGCGCTCGCCGTCACACACCCCGAGGCTGGGAATCTCGGCGGCGGCGGCTACATGCTCATCCGTCTCAATGATGGACGCTCGTTCGCGCTCGACTACCGGGAGATCGCGCCGCTCGCATCGACGCGCGACATGTTCCTGGACTCGCACGGCCGCATGACGGAGCGCAGTCAGACGGGGCATCTCGCCTCGGGCGTGCCGGGGTCCGTCGCAGGGCTCACGACGGCGCTCGCGCGCTACGGCAGCATGCCGCTCGAGAGGGTCATGGCGCCGGCGATCCGCCTTGCGGACAGCGGCTTCGTCGTCGACAGCGCGCTCGAGGAATCCATTCAGGGAAATGCGGAGAAGATCGCGCCGTTCGCGGGCGCCGCGCTCTTCATGCCGAACGGGAGGCCACCGGCGATCGGCTCGTTGTTCAGGCAGCCTGCGCTCGCGAATACACTGCGTGCGATTGCCGGCAATGGCGCCGCTGCGTTCTACACGGGGAAAATCGCGGACGAGATCGCGGCGGAGATGAAGCACGGCGGCGGGATCATGACGAAGGAGGATCTCGCGCGCTACGCGCCGGTGTGGCACGCGCCGCTCACTGGGACGTACCGCGACTACGCGCTGCTCGTGATGCCGCCGTCGTCCTCGGGAGGGATCACCGTGCTCGAGACGCTCAACATTCTCGAGCAGTTCCCCGCCACTCCGGCGGGCAGCGTGCTCGGCTACCATCTCATGGCCGAGGCGCTGCGGCGCGCCTTCGTCGACCGGAATACCAAGCTCGGCGATCCGGCATTCGTGCAGGTACCCGTGAGGGAGCTCACGAGCAAGCGCTACGCGCGCGATCGCGCCGCATCCATCGACACCCGGCACGCGACGAAGACCGGTGCGTTCGGCGGCGCGACGTCCGAGGGGGTCAACACGACGCACTACTCGGTGGTGGACGACCATGGCAACGCCGTCGCGACGACGACGACGCTCAACGACCTGTACGGCTCCGGCGTGTACGTCGCCAACGTCGGCATCTTTCTCAACGATGAGATGGACGACTTCGCGGCGCTTCCCGGGAAGGCGAACATGTACGGACTCGTGCAGGGCGAGCAGAACGCAATCCGCCCGGGGAAGCGGATGCTCAGCGCGATGTCGCCAACAATGGTCATCGACCCGAGCGGGCATCTGCTCATGGTGATCGGCTCACGCGGCGGCCCGCGCATCATCACGAGCGTGACGCAGGTGATCGTCGACGTCATCGATCATCAGATGAGCTTCGCCGATGCGATGTCGGAGCCGCGCATTCATCATCAGGCGTGGCCGGACCAGCTTCACTACGAGCCGAACGGGCTCTCCTTCGCGACGGTGGACTCGCTGCGCGCGATGGGCCATGCCATCGAAGCCGCCCGCTTCGCGCCGGGCGGCTTCGTTGGTCGTGTGATCATGGTCGGCCGGGTCGCCGACGGCTGGGAAGGCGTCGTCGACCCACGGACCTCGGGCGGTGCCGCGGGCTATTAACCGCTCGCAACACGCAACATCGCGTGTCGCGCGTCCCCGCTCGGTTACTGGTTCTGGATTTCCGCCGGCGCGTTCAGGTGGACCTTGATGTTCCCGCCAACGGGCACGCAGCCATCGTAGCCCGCCGTCCCCATCGCGACCGCAGTACCGGCCGCCGCACCGGTCGCCGCACCGATCACGACGCCCTTCGTGCTGTGTCCGATGATCTGGCCGATGATGCCACCGATGATCGCGCCGCCGCCGACCTTCGCCACATCCGACGTCGTGCTCGCGTTGCGCACCTTGTCGACGTCGACGTGATCGATCGTCGCGTCGATCGGGTAGCTCTTGTCGCCCCACGTCAGATTGGTGACGTCGAAGGTCATCTGGATCGGATCACCCGTCTTGCCGCTCTGCTTGAGCTGCGTGACCACAATAACCGCCTTTGCTCCCGACGGGATCGAGACGCCGTTGCTGCCGGCGTAGCTCTGGTTGAGCGTGGCCGTGAACTTGTCCCCTTCGTGATTCGTGTTCGTGCACACGCGCTCGGTGGACGTCATGTCGAGCGTCGTGCCGCTTGCGATCGAGCCAACCTTCGCCTCACTGCCTTTGGTGCCGTGGACGACGGTGTTCCCGCTCGCAGTCGTCGTCGGCCGTGAGGGCTCCGCAGGCGGCACGCGCGTGCCCGTGCCGCGTGTCGGCGTCTTGCGCGGGGTGGCCC
>JALYSW010000401.1 GCA_030854615.1 Gemmatimonadota bacterium | reverse complement strand
TTCGACGATTGCTGGGTGCGGGCGATCTGATCATGCTCGCGATCGGCGCGGTGATCGGTGCCGGAATCTTCGGCGCGATCGGCTCCGCTGCGGCGGGCGAGATCGTGAATGGCGTGGTCGTGCGGAGTGGCGCCGGGCCCGCGCTCGTCATCTCCTTTCTCCTCCTCGGCTTTGCCTGCGCGCTCGCGGGGCTCTGCTACGCCGAGCTCGCGGCGATGATCCCGCAGGCCGGCAGCGCCTACGCGTATTCGTACGCGACGCTCGGCGAGTTCATCGCCTGGATCATCGGCTGGGATCTCATCCTCGAGTACGCGGTCGGCAACGTCGCCGTCGCGATCTCGTGGTCGGACTACTTCAAGACGCTTCTGGCCGGCATGGGGATGGTGATCCCTCCATGGTTGGCGACGGGGTATCGCACGGCGCTGTTGAGCAGCGACCCGACGGTGCACGCGCTGATGAATAGCGCGCCGAAGCTCTTTGGCATTCCGGTGCTGATCAACCTGCCGGCATGCGGAATCGTGCTCGCGATCACCTGGCTGCTCGTGATCGGCGTTCGCGAGAGTGCGCGCGCAAACAACATCATGGTCGCGGTGAAGCTGGTCGCGCTCACGCTCTTTCTCGTCGTCGGCGCGCAGCACATCAACACGGCGAACTACCATCCCTTCGCGCCGAACGGCTTCACCGGCATCCACCACGGCGCGGCGATCGTCTTCTTCGCCTACATCGGCTTCGATGCGATATCGACGGCAGCCGAGGAGACGAAGAATCCGCAGCGGAATCTTCCAATCGGAATATTGGGAGGGTTGGCGATCTGTACGCTCATCTACATCCTCGTCGGCTTCGTGCTCACCGGCATGGTACCGTCCTCGACGCTCGGCAACACGGCTGATCCGCTGTCGTTCGCGCTGACGTCGGTTGGGATGACGAAGGTCGGCTGGCTGGTGGCGCTCGGTGCCGTCTTCTCGATGAGTGCCGTGCTGCTCGTCTTCCAGTATGGACAGCCGCGCATCTTCTTCGCGATGGCGCGCGACGGGCTCCTTCCGAAGTTTGCCGCGAAAGTGCACGGCAAGTATCGCACGCCGTACATCACGACGATCATTACCGGCATCTTCGTCGCGTCGTGGGCGCTGATCGGAGACGCGAACGAGACGTACGACCTCACGAACATCGGAACGTTGTTCGCCTTCATCCTCGTGTGCAGTGGCGTGGTGGTGCTTCGCCACACGGACAAGGACCGTCCGCGCCCGTTCCGCGTGCCGTTCCTGCATATCGTGGCGCCGCTCGGCGCCGGGCTCTGCCTGTTCGTGATGTGGGGGCTGCCGCACAAGGCGTGGGAGCGCTTCGGCTGGTGGCTCGCAATCGGCCTCGTGGTCTACTTCCTGTACGGCTATCGGAACTCGACGCTCCGGACCGGGAAACCGCCGGTCTCGAGTGAGTAGCACGGACGCGACGGGCGAAGGCGGCGGGATCTTCCGCCGTCTCACGCTCACGCACTGGATCTTCATCTCGATGGTCGTGGGCGTCATTGTCGGAGTGGCGTTTCCGAACGCCGTGCCCGGGCAGCCCGCCCCGCTGTTCCAGGCGGCGTCGCTCAAGGTGCTGTCGACGATCTTCCTGCGTATGATCAAGCTCCTGATCGTGCCACTGATCTTCTCGACACTCGTCGTCGGGATCGCCGGTCATGGCGACGACATGAAGCGCGTGGGCAAGCTCGCGCTGCGCTCGATCATCTATTTCGAGATCGTGACGACGCTCGCGCTCGTGATCGGGCTGTCGGCCGTCAACATCATCAAGCCGGGCGCCGGTGTGAGCATCACCGGCGCGTCCGCGACCGTCGGCAACGACCTCGCGCAGAAGAAGGTGACGCTCGAGGGTGTGCTCGAGCACGTCGTGCCGCAGAGCTTCTTCGAGGCGGCGGCGAACAACGAGGTGCTCCAGATCGTCTTCTTCTCGGTGCTCTTCGGTGTCGCGCTCGCGCGCGCGGGGAAGAATTCCAAGCTGACGATGCTCGCGTTCTGCGAGAGCCTGTCGGAGATCATGTTCAAGCTCACTGATCTCGTGATGAGGTTCGCGCCCTTTGGCATCGGCGCGGCGATCGCGGTGACGGTGGGAACGAGCGGGATCGGCGTGCTCAAGCACCTCGGGCTGCTCATCATCACGCTCTACATCGCGCTGGTCATCTTCATCGTCGCGGTGCTGGTACCGGTTGCGCTCGTCGCGCGTATCCCGATCGGCAAGTTCTGGGCGGCGGTGAAGGAGCCATGGCTCATCGCGTTCTCCACCGCATCATCGGAGGCGGCACTTCCGCGCGCCTTCGAGTCGATGGAGGCGTTCGGGGTGCCGAGACGCATCGTCGCGTTCGTGCTGCCCACCGGCTACTCGTTCAATCTCGACGGGAGCACGCTCTACCTCGCCGTCGCGTCGGTGTTCGTCGCACAGGCCGCGAATATCGACATGTCGCTCAAGTCGCAGCTGCTCATGATGGTCACGCTGATGCTCACCAGCAAAGGCGTCGCCGCAGTGCCGCGCGCGTCGCTCGTGATCCTGTCCGGCGCGCTCTCGCAGTTTGGGCTGCCGCTCGAGGGTGTCGCCGTGATCCTCGGCGTCGATGCCGTGATGGACATGGCGCGCACGTCGATCAACCTCGTCGGCAACTGCCTGGCGACTGCCGTGATGGACCGCTGGGAAATCGTGCGAGGGGAGCGATGACATTCCGGTCGTGGCTGCTGACGCCATCGATGTTACTCGCGTCGATGGCGCTCCACGCCCAGGGGCGTCCCGCAGTCCCCGTCAGCGCCGCCGACGTTCGCCGCATGGAGTCCGCGCTCGCGGACGACTCGATGGAGGGGCGCCTCACCGGCACACCCGGTGGCGCGCGCGCCGCGCGTTACATCGCCGAGCAGATGATGCTGATCGGCCTCGTCCCGCTCGGCGACAGCGGCTACTTTCAGCGCGTTCCCGTCTCCGCTACCGATAGCTCGATCGATCTGCGCTCGAGCTTCAGCGATTCTGCGCCGGGGAAACACGAGACCGCGGTGAACGTCGTCGGATTGCTGAAGGGGAGCGACCCAAAGCTCGCCGGAGAGATCATCCTCATCGATGCGCACTACGATCATCTCGGCATCGGGAAGCCGGTGAACGGCGACTCGATCTACAACGGCGCCGACGACGATGCCTCCGGGACGGTGGCCGTGCTGGCCGTCGCGCGCGCACTCGCGCGCTCGCACCCGAAGCGCTCGATCCTCTTCGCGCTGACCACCGGCGAGGAAGAGGGATTGCTCGGTACGAACTGGATGATCGCGCACTTCCCGGTGTCGCTCGATAGTGTGGTCGCGAATCTCGAGACCGAGATGATCGGACGCCCCGACTCGCTCGCTGGTGGTCCGGGGAAGGCGTGGCTCACCGGCTACGATCGATCGACCATGGGCGCGATGCTCGCGCGCGAGCATATCCCCATTGTCGCGGATCCGCGCCCCGCGCAGCACTTCTTCGAGCGTAGCGACAACATCGCATACGCGAAGCGCGGAATACCGGCGCACACGCTGTCGACCTTCAATCTGCACGCGGACTATCACCAGCCGTCGGACGACATCTCGCGTATCGACTTCGCGCACATGACCACCGTCATCAACTCCGAGATCCGTGCGGTCTCGCTGCTGGCGAATGGGCCGGTGCCAGTGTGGAATCAGGGCGGTCGTCCGGAAGCGACGCCGCCCTGATTTGATTCGAGACTCGAGACCACGGTGGCGCGCGAGGATCTCGCGCGCGTTTGCATTTACATCAGCTCGGCTCCCAAGTGCTCTTCCGCGCCGATCTGCAGCGCGCGCTTCACCGCACCGCGCACCGACACGATCGCCGCCGCGTGCACCTTGCTCCCCGGCACCGCACTCTTGAGCCGGTGCTCGACACGCCGGCGCAGCGCGCTCCCGGGCTCGAGCAGCCCACCGCCCAGCGCGACCTGCACCGCCGCGCGCTCATCCTGAAAGAGCGCGCGCGCGAGCGTGCGTACGTGCAGCACGAGCTCCTCCGCGGCAAGGCCGAGCAGCGCGTTCGCGCGCAGATCGCCCGCCTCCGCGCTCGCCACCACTACGGGCGCGAGCGACGCGATCTGCGCCACCGTCGCGGTCGCGGCCCACGGAATCAGCGACTGGACCTCGTCGAGCTCCGCAGCGGTGAGAATCGCGCCGACCAGCGACGTATCCGGCTCGCGCCCATCCGTCGCCGCGGTCACCACCGAGAGCGCCCGCCGCGCGATCCAATAGCCGCCTCCCTCGTCACCGATGTACGGGCCCCATCCGCCCACGCGCTCGAGCGCGCCGGCGGGGCCGCGCCCGTGCGCGATCGAGCCCGTCCCCGCGATGAGCACGATCCCCGATTCATCGCCGAACGCATCCGCCAGCGCGATCTCCGCGTCGTTCACCACGAGCACATCGTCGGCGAGTGACTCGGCGTGCAGCGCCTCGCTCAGCGCGCGACGTTCGTTTTCGCGTCCCACACCTGCCACTCCGGCGCACAGTGCGCGCGGCGCCCCGAGCGTCGGATCGAGCGTGATGAGCGCATCGCGCACGGCGGCCGCAATGATCGATGCCGACCGCTCGATCTCGCCGGGCTTTACGGCGCCTCCCTCGCGCTCCGCGCTCGCGATGATCTCGCCACTCGCATCCGCGACCGCGACGCGGGTGCGCGATCCCCCCGCGTCCACGCCGATCACCAACCCGATCACGCGGCCACCTCGGCCGTGTCGCGCGGCGGCATCGCATGCGCGAGCGACGAGGTGATTCCCGTCAGCATCGTGATCGTCGTGCCGATCAGCACGTACCAGGGCCACGCGATGCGCGCGATTGGCGCGAGCGTCGGCTCGAAGGTCGGGAGAGCCGCAGCGAGCGGCTTTGCGGAAACGACGATTGCCATTGCGAGAATCCCCACGCTCATGCCGATCAGCGCATCGCGCTGGATCGCGCGCCGCCAGAAAATTCCGAGAAAGAAGCCGCCGAGCAAGCCGCCGTACGTGAAGCTCGCGATCGAGAGTGCGACCACGACCACCGGCGTGCCCTGCGCATGAAACATGAGGGCACCGCCGGTGAGAATGACACCCCACATCACCGCGAGCGCCCGGGAAATCTTCAGCGCACGCGGATCGTCCGGGGACAACTTTGCGATCGGTAGATAGATGTCGTTCGTCGCGGCGGCGGCGAGCGAGTTGATGGCTCCCGAATGTGTGCTCATCGTCGCCGCCACGATTGCCGCAACGATCAGCCCCAGCAATCCTGACGGCATGTGCTCGACGATGTACGTCGGAAAGATGACATCGGTCGCGTCGAAGTGACGTCCCTGATAGAAGGCCCAGAGCCCGAGTCCGATCACGAGGAAGAGCGTGAACTGCGCGAACACGGCGAAGCCGCTGCCGATGATCGCGCGGCGCGCATCGCGGAGCGACCGCGCGCAGAGGAGACGCTGCACGATCAGCTGGTCAGCCCCATGCGATGCCATCGAGAGGAAGGCGCCGCCGAGCAGCCCGGCGAAGAGCGTGTACGGCCGGTCGACTCCCATGTACGTGTCGATCACGCGCAGCTTCCCGGCGTCGCCCGCAGTGTGAAGGATCGCGCTCCATCCGCCCGGCACTGCACGCCCGAGCAGCACGCAGGCGACGATCCCGCCGAACACATACACGCCGGCCTGCACGAGCTCCGTCCACACCACGGCCTTCATCCCACCGCGATACGTGTAGATGATGGTGAGCAGCCCGAGAAGGAGAACCGCGATCGGGGTGACGAGTGCGGGATTCTTCACAGCGGGCCCGATGATCAACGCGATCGGAATGGCCGTCGCGAAGACGCGCACGGAGTCCGCCAGCGCGCGCGTCGCCATGAACACGATCGAGGTGAATCGTCGCGTCGCCACGCCGAATCTGCGCTCGAGCAACGCATACGCCGTCACGAGCTGACCCTTGTAGTAGCGCGGCAGAAGCGTGTACGCGATCACGATGCGACCGATGACGTACCCCGCGACGATCTGCAGGAAGGCGAGATCGCCCGTGTGCGGCGCGCCGCCGTAGCTGAGTCCCGGCGTCGAGATGAAGGTGAGCGCACTCGTCTCCGTCGCGACCACCGAGAAGAGCACCGCCCACCACGGAATCGACCGCTCGGCGACGAAGTAATCGTTCGAGCTGCGCTGACGCCGGCCGACGTACAGGCCGAGCGCGGTGGTGCCGCCGAGGTAGGCGAGGAGGACGGCGAGGTCGAGCGCGCCGAAGGTGTGCATCAGGCGGGCGCAACGACTTTCGATGCGACGAAGCCCGCGACGGCAGCAACCGTCGCGGGCTTCGCGGAACCATTGATCCGGCGCACCAGATGCGCCGGCCTTCGTGCGCTAGCGATTAGGCGTTGAACGAGCTGCCGCAGCCACAGCCGCCCGTCGAGTTCGGATTCGAGAAGGTGAACCCCGCTCCCTGCATCGACGAGACGTAGTCGATGGTCACGCCGTTGAGGTACTGGGCGGAGAAGGGATCGACGAACACCTTGAAGCCCTCCTGCTCGACGATGACATCATCGTCCGCCGCCTTCTCCTCGATGAGAAGGCCGTACTTGAAGCCGCTGCAGCCACCGGGCTGCACGCTCACACGAAGTCCGCCACCGGTCTCGGTGACGCCTTCCTGTTCCATGAATCGCTTGACCTCGACCGCGGCCGTCGGCGTAATGGAAACGGTGACGGCGGGTTCCTGGGTGGTGGCCATGGCTACCTCGAAGATGGTGGCGGTGTGAAGCTGTAACTCAATGGAAAATATAGTGGCTAGCTACGCGGCGTTCAACGGTCGGGTGCGAAGCGGTCTCCGGTAAATGACCGGGCGATCCATGCGAACGCAACCGCGGCGATCACCACCAGCACCGCGCCCGCTACCCACTCCCCGAAAATGATCTTCCCGATCCCGAACAACGTGGCATACACCGCGATCACGCCGGCGAGCCAGTTCGCCCACGCCAACCTGCCACCGGGTATCTCCTCGCGACCATAACCCAGCTTCGAAGATATGCGAAGCCATCCCGGTCCTCCGGGGCGCACGCGTTTGTAGAACGCCTCGAGCACCGCTTCCGGTTCCGGCTTCGTCGCGAAGGTCACGACCAGCCACACGACCGTGGTCACCGAGACGGTAATGATCATCACCCACGCGTCGGCCTCCGGTCCGCCGGCGGCGACCACCTTCGGCACGAACGCCGAGCCGAGGTATCCGAGCACGGCAAGCGAGGTGACGAACGACGCGATCATTCCGCTGATCTCCGACCACGCGTTGATGCGCCACCAGTACCAGCGCAGAATGAGCACGAGCCCCGTTCCCGCGCCGAGCGCGAGCAGCAGGCGCCACGCATCCGCGATCGACGAGAGCTGCCACGTCACCACGAGCGACATCGCGAACAGAAAGACCGTCGCCGTGCGCGACACGTTCACGTAGTGTTTCTCCGTCTCGTTCTTGCGGAGGAAGCGCTTGTAGAAGTCGTTGACGAGATACGATGCGCCCCAGTTGAGCTGCGTCCCTACCGTCGACATATACGCCGCCGCAAAGCCCGCGAGCATGAAGCCGCGCCACGGTGTGGGCAGGAGATCGACGAACGCGTGAACGTACCCCGACTCCTTGTCCTGCAGATTCGGGTAGAGGATGATCGTCGCCAGCCCCGTGATGATCCACGGCCACGGGCGAAGCGCGTAGTGCGCGACCTGGAAGAAGAGCGTCGCGAGCACGCCGTCACGCTCCGTCCGCGCAGAAAAAATTCTTTGCGCCACGTAGCCCCCGCCACCCGGCTCGGCGCCCGGATACCACGCGGCCCACCACTGCATGAAGAAGAACACCCCGAGCGCAGTGAGTGGCATCCATGGATACGCCGAGAGATGTCCGTTGTGCATCGAGACCGGGAGTACCGAGAGGCCGGCGGCTTCGCTCCCGAAGTGCGCGGCGACGCCGGCCTTGAGCGCCGTCATCCCGCCAACGGCGCGCACGGCGAAGACGGCGAGCACGATGACCGCGGTCATCTTGATCACGAACTGCACGAGATCCGTCCAGAGCACGGCCCACAGCCCCGCGGCCACGGCGTAGAACATCGTCACCACGAAACAGATGCCGACGGCCGCATACGGGTTCACGCCGAGCGAGATAGTCAGGATCTTGATCATCGCGCGCGTGACCCAGCCGAGCACGAGCAGGTTGATCGGGATGGCGAGGTAGAGGGCCCGGAAGCCACGCAGCGCCGCCGCCGGCTTCCCGCTGTAGCGAATCTCCGCGAACTCTACGTCCGTCATCACCCCCGCGCGGCGCCAGAGCCGCGCGAAGAAGAAGACGGTGAGCATCCCGCTCATGAGGAAGTCCCACCAGAGCCAGTTGCCGGCGACGCCGTTCGTTACGACGAGCCCGGTAACCACGAGGGGGGTATCCGCGGCAAAGGTGGTCGCGACCATCGAGGCGCCGGCGAGCCACCACGGAACGTCGCGGCCCGAGAGGAAGTATTCACTCAGGCTCTCGCCGCCGCGTTTGGTGAAGTAGAATCCAATGCCGGTCGAGAGCGTGAAATACGCGACGACGATCGCCCAATCAATCGCAGTGAGCCTCATTCGGCGGCACCTGGTGCGTGGAGGCGGAGAGCGTGTCGGCGCACGGCGCGCGATGTATCTTGTGGCGTCATCGGCTCAAATCGGAGAGGGAATGAATCGATATACGAGAAAGAGCTCACTCGCGACACTGGCCATCGCTGCGGCCTGCGTCGGCGGCGCCGGACACGAACACGCGAGACAGGGCGCCGGTCACGCGCGTCCGGGAATTTCCGTGCTGGTGCACGACAGTGCAGAGTTCATCGATGGCAAGCGTATCGGGCTGTTGACGAATCAGACGGGAGTCGACGAGCACGGCGTGAGCGACATCGATCTCATCACTCGACGAGCGGCGGCGCATCCGGGCACGGGGCCGAATCTCGTCGCGCTCTTCTCTCCCGAGCACGGCATCCGAGGCACCGAGGACCGAACGAATCTGGCGAATGGGAAGGATCTGCGCAGCGGGGTCCCGATCTATTCGCTGTACGGCGCGACGACGCTCGCGCCGCCGGACAGCGTCCTCAAGACCATCGACGTCCTCCTCATCGACATGCAGGACCTCGGCGCGCGGCCGTGGACGTTCGTCGCGACGATGGTCTACGCGATGCGCGCCGCCTCTGCGAATCACGTGCGCGTGATCGTACTCGATCGTCCGAATCCGATCACCGGCGAGCACGTCGAAGGACCGATCCTCGACTCGAGCTTCGCGTACGCGGGGGCGCACAGCGCGGCGCGCGCAGCGACTCCCACGGCTCTCTATCCGATCCCAACGCGACATGGGCTGACGATGGGCGAGCTCGCGCTCTTCTACAATGACGTGCTGGGGATTCACGCGGACCTCAAGGTGATCAAGGTCATAGGCTGGCGTCGCGTCGACTGGTTCGACCAGACCAAGCTGCCATGGATCAAGCCGTCGCCGAACATGCCGAATCTCACGAGCGCGACGCTCTATCCCGGTGTCGTCTGGCTCGAGGCGACCAACCTCTCGGTGGGGCGGGGAACGCCCGAGGCATTCCAACACGTCGGTGCACCCTGGCTCGACGCGAAGAAGGCGGTGGAGCTGCTCAAAGGGCGCGAGCTCCCCGGGGTGAAGTTCGAGGAGGAGCGATTCACCCCTGTGCATCCCGGCGACGACAAGTACGGCGGCGTGAGCGTGCACGGCATCCACATCATCATCACCGATCGCGACCGCCTCAACACCGCGCGGCTCGGCGCCGATCTCCTCTGGGCGATCATCCAGACGAATGGCGACTCGGTGCGCATTCAGCCGAAGGGCTTCAAGCAGCTGTACGGGACTCCTGGCGCGCGCGAGGCGTTCATGGCGGGCGCCGATCCCGATTCGATGATCGACGCGACACTCGCTCCGGCCGTCGCGTTCGAGCAGGCGACGCGGCGGTACCGGCTGTACAAGTAGATCGCGGCGCGCGGAGACTGCGACTGCAACTGTGCAGCGCTGTCCTCCGTTGGTTGTCCGTGCCGTTGTCCGTTATTGGTCCTCATCCAGGTTGTTAATGCGCTTGTTCCGGCGCGATAGCTTGAGCCAGAGATCGCTGCACCGCGGCAAACACCGCGTCGACGTCATGCGGCATCGTGCCCGGGTTGACGATGCACGAGCGCAGCCAGCTGCGGCCGCGCAGCACGGTGCTCGAGAGGAAGGCTTCTCCGCCGAGCTGCAGTGAGGCGAGCACGCGCTGGTTGAGTGCGTCGGTAGCGGCATCGTCTCCGTGAAGGGCGGCGGGGACAGCGCGGAAGCACACCATGCTCAGCCCCTGCGGCTCCCACAGCTCGAAGTCGGGAGTCGCACGAACGAGATCGGCGAGCCGGCGTGCCATCGCGATGTCGTGCGCGATGAGCAATGCGTACCCCGATGTGCCGAAGTAGCGCAGCGCCATCCACACCTTGAGCGCGCGAAAGGGGCGCGTCTGCTCCGAGCCGTACTCGCTGAGCCAGGGCGGTCCCTGCACACCGTGTCGGTCGTCATCGCTGCGCAGATAGGGCGGGACGAGGCTGAAGGTGTCGCGCATCAGCTTCGCGTCGCGGATGAGCACCATCCCCGCATCGACCGGCACGTAGAGCCACTTGTGGGCGTCGACGCCGACGCTGTCCGCGCGACCGATCGCCGCGAGCGCCGGACGATATTCATCGGTGAGGATCGCGGGCGCGCCGTAGCCGCCGTCGATGTGCAGCCACACGTCATGCTTCGCACACACGTCGGCGATCGCGTCGAGCGGGTCGATCGCGCCCGTGTTCACCGTTCCCGCACTCGCGATGATCGCAACGGGGAGCGCTCCCGCCGCGAGATCCTCGCCGAGCATCGCGTCGAGCAAATCGGCGCGCATCCGGAGCGCGCCGTCGCCCGGTACGATGCGTATCGCTGCGCTGCCGAGGCCGAGCAGCTCGACGGCTTTCTGATGGCAGGAGTGCGCCTCCGCGCTCTCGTACACGAGCATGCGCACCGGCGTGCCGCTCGCAGTGACGATGTGCGCGCCGTCGCGGCGCATGTCCCAGCCGTGGCGCGCGGCGGCCGCGTGTCTCGCTACGGCGAGCCCGGTGATGGCGGCGGCCGAGCTGCCGCTCACGAGCAGCCCCATGCTCTCCGGCGGGAAGCCGAATATCGTTTTAAACCACTGAATGACTTCGCGCTCGACCCAGACGGCGGCGTGATTGCCGCCCGCGACGCTCGGGTTGATCGCCGCGGCGAGTGCCTGCGCGAAGATGCCGATCACCGCCGGCGGCGAGTTCACCCATGCGGAGAAGCGCGGGTGCCCGTTGCCGAACGGATAGCGTCCGATCTCGGTCCGAAAGCGACGCAAGATCGCGTCGATGTGCTCGCCGGTATGCGGGACGGACGTCGCAACGAGCGCGGAGGCGACATCCGCCGGCACGGGCTCGAACACCGGCGCGGCGGGGAGCGCCGTCAGATAGTCCGCAATCCAGTCGGCGACCTCGCTCCCCACGCGCCGGATCTCGGTGTTCGTCCACGCGAAATCCGGGGCGGGGCGGTCGTCAGCGGACATGATCGGGGGTCATCAGCGGAATATCATGATCGTGCGCATCCACGGCAATCTGCGTCGGATGTCGTGAGCGCTAACGGTTCAGCACGCACCTTGCACGGGGAGGGGCAATACTCGTCCCGCACACAGGAGTCGTAAATGCGAATGTTTACCGTGGTTCTTCTCGCCGCCTCGCTCGCGGCGTGCTCGCGCAAGGTCGAAGTCGGCAGTGCGCCCTCGCCGTCGAGCGGCGTGGCCGTCAATCTCACGAACAACGCGAGCCAGCCAGTGAATGCCTATGTGACGTCCGGCGGCGGCGATGTGTTCATCGGTCAGGTGGGCGCAAACAGTGTGAAGACGCTCGCGGTCTCCGGTGTGCCCTCGGGCAGCTCGGTTACACTGAAGGCAAAGACGGCGGACGGCGCACGCACGTACACGAAAGACAACGTGACGCTCAGCGCGAGCACCGATTGGACCGTCCCCTGATGAGCGCGTAACCGCGGGTTGCACCGCATGTTACGCCGGGATAAGTTAACGAGCCGGAGCTTCCCCCTCCGGC
>JALYSW010000175.1 GCA_030854615.1 Gemmatimonadota bacterium | reverse complement strand
CGGCCACGACGACCGCCGCGCGGCCATGGGTGGCGCGGGGCGCGCGCGTGTGTCGCGCGACTATTCGGAGACGAAGATGGTCGACGCGTTCGAGGCGGCCGCGGCGATCGCGAGCGACCGCGCGCGCTGGTGAGCGACAGGAAGGCGCCGAGCATCGGGGATCGCGTGCAGTATGCGGTGCTGCGCGCGCTGACGGCACTACTCGCACTGTTGCCCTTGCGCGCGGCGGTGGACTTCGCCGGGTGGATCGGAACGCTGTTCTACTGGCCGCTCGGAGTTCGCCGGACGGTGGCGGAAAAGCAGATCGCGGCGGCGTTCCCGGAGTTTTCGTCGCGCGAGGTGCAGCGCGTGGCGAAAGAGAGCTTCCGGCATCTCGGAAGAGTGGCGGCGGAGAGCGCGCTGTTCTCGCGGCTCGATGGCGCGGGGATACTCGAGCACATGGAAGGGACGGATGAGCTCGAACTCTTTGCACGGCAGCGCGCAGCCGGGCGCGGCGCGATCGTGCTCACCGGTCATCTCGGCAACTGGGAGCTCGGCGGCGCAGCGACGGCGGCGAGTGGGCTTCCCATCGATGTCGTCGTGCGACTGATGGGGAATCCGCTCTTCGATGGCTACCTCACGCGCACGCGCTCGCGGCTCGGAATGACCGTCGTGCGCGACCGCGACGCGGTGTGGCACACGGCGCGCGCGCTGCGCGATGGGCATGTGATCGCCTTTCTGATCGATCAGTCGGGGCTGCACATCGCGTCGAGCTTCGTGAACTTTTTCGGGAGGCCGGCGAAGACGCCGCGCGGGCCCGCCGTGCTCGCGCTGCGGCTCGATGTGCCCGTATTCTTCGGGGTGAGCATGCGACGGCCGGACGGCCTCTACCAACTGCACATCCGTGAGCTCATCGCTGAGCGCACGGGCGATACCGACCGCGACGTGGACGCGATCCTGAACGAATACTCGCGCACGCTCGAGAGCTTCGTGCGTCAGGCGCCCGAGCAGTATTTCTGGCAGCATCGGCGATGGAAGCGTCAGCCGCCGGACACGCCGCCCGAGCTTCGGGACCCCGTATGAACGCGCTCCTCTGGCGGAAGCTGCGCGCGGACCGGCGTGCGATGATCGGGCTCGGCGCGATCGCGCTGATGGTGCTGCTCGCCATGCTCGCTCCCCTTGTCACGCGATGGGACCCGACCGGCATCGCGCTCGCGAATCAGCTGCAGCCGCCGTCGAGGGCGCACTGGCTCGGCACGGACCTCCAGGGTCGCGATGTATGGGCGCGGCTCGTGTATGGTGCGCGGATCTCGCTGTCGGTGGGCTTTCTCTCGCAGGGAATCTCCCTCGCGATCGGCCTGTCGCTCGGGCTCATCGCCGGCTTCTACGGAAAGTGGGTGGACGAGGGCGTGATGCGTCTCGCCGACGTGACCCTGGCATTTCCATCCTTGTTGTTGCTCATCGCGCTCGCGGCTGCGTTCGAGCCATCGCTCACCACGGTGCTCGTGACGATCGGCGTCGTCGGATGGGCGGGGATGGCGCGCATCGTTCGCGGGCAGGTGCTCGTGGTGCGCCAGCTCGAGTACGTGCAGGCCGCGCGCGCGCTCGGCGAGCGCGACTATCGGATCATCACGCGACACCTGCTGCCGAACGTCATTGCGCCCGTCGTCATCGCGGCGACATTGGGAGTAGCCGGCGCGATCATGGCGGAGGCGGCGCTCTCGTTTCTGGGGCTGGGCGTTCAGCCGCCGACGCC
Source organism: Gemmatimonadota bacterium (assembly GCA_030854615.1). Classification (GTDB taxonomy): domain Bacteria; phylum Gemmatimonadota; class Gemmatimonadetes; order Gemmatimonadales; family Gemmatimonadaceae; genus FEN-1250. The sequence continues at coordinate 14,721 of JALYSW010000175.1, read as the reverse complement.
GAGCTGGGGCTCGATGATCGCAGACGGCCGCGATCTCGAACAGCTGCGACATGCGCCGTGGACCTCGCTCAGCCCCGGTCTCGCGATCGGAGCCGCGGTGCTCGGCTTCAACCTGCTCGGCGACGCGCTGCGAGACGCGCTCGATCCGCGCGCACTCGAGGGACGGACGTGATGAGTTTCGATGTCGACGCGCTTCGCGCGAAGGAATATCCGTGGACGTTGAGCGGAGAGCAGATCTATCTCGACAACGCGAAGACCGGCGCGATGCCCCAGCGGGCGGCGGCGGCGGTGTCGAAGTGGGCGGCGCTCAGGGCCGAGCCGTACAAGTTGTCGACGTATCAGGATCTCGAGGTCTTCCGGAAATCGCGCGAGCTGATCGCGAAGCTGATCGGCGCCAAAACCGGCGAGATCGCGTGCGTGGTGAATACGTCGTACGGGATCAACGTCGCGTCACTCGGGCTTCCGCTGAAGTCCGGCGACCTCGTGCTCACGTACGAGGGCGAGTATCCGGCGGATGTGTATCCGTGGATGTCGCTCGCGAAGAAGGGGGTGAAGCTCGAGCTGATTCCGAAGAAGGACGGACTACCTGATGAGGCGCGGCTGCTCGAGGAGCTCAAGCGGCCGGAGGTGAAGGTCGTGACGATGTCGTGGGTGTCATTCTCGACCGGCTATCGTGCGGATCTCGCGACAATCGGGGCGGCGTGTCGGGAGCACGGCGTGTATTTCGTGGTCGATGCGATTCAGGGAGTCGGCGCACTGCAGCTCGACGTGTCGAAGCTGCACATCGACGTGCTGGCGAGCGGCGCGCAGAAGTGGCTGTTGGCGCCGTGGGGATCGGGCTTCGTGTACGTGCGCGAGGGAGTTATGCCGGAGCTCGAGCCAGCGGTGGTCGGATGGCTCGCGATGAAGTCGAGCGAGGACTTCACGCGCATGGTCGACTACGACTTCGACTTCTACGATGACGCGCGTCGCTATCAGATCAACACCCTGCCGGCGGGCGACTTCGCGGGGCTGAATGCGAGTCTCGAGCTGTTGTTCGAGCTCGGACCTGCAGCCGTGGAGAAGCACATCGAGGGGATCGTGAGCGAAGCGGTCGCGTGGGCGCGCGCGCACGAGAGCATCGTGCGGCTGGTGACGCCGGAGAATCCGAGGAAACGGGGCGGGGTGTTGGCGATTGCGCCGAGGGATCCGAGGGCAGCGTCGAAGGCGCTCAAAGGCGCGAAGATCTCGCACTCATTGCGGGAAGGGGCGATCAGGTTGTCGCCGCACTGCTTCAATACGAGTGGGGAGATGCGGAGGGCGTTAGAGCTGTTGGAGCGGGCGACGTAGTTAAGCGTGCGGCTCGCGCGACCAATGTGAGCCAGGGGCAGTGCGCCGTCCATGAGGCTTGCGCTGATGTCCGGCGATCACTATATTCGTATATAGGTATGTAGACAAGCACAATGTGCCCTCGGTTGCGAACGTGATCATGTCGCGAAATCAGCGTGCCCTGCTGTCTCTGATCTTCTGTCTCGCTCCGGGCCAGCGCGCCTTCGCGCAGCTCACGCTCTCGGCGGCTCTCCAGCGGGCAGATCAATCGGCGTTCGCCAACCGGATTGCGGAAAGCGCGACCGCGGAGAAGCGCGCGCAGGCGATCGCGCCGCTCAATGGTATTCTCCCGAACATTCGTGTCGAGGCTGGCTACGTGCGCACCACGGATCCCATCGGAGCGTTCGGGGCCACGCTGCGCCAGCGGTCCATTACCCAGGCCGATTTCGAGCCGAGCCACTTGAACTACCCGGGAGCGATCCCCAACTATCAGGGCGGAATCGTCGTGGAGCAACCACTGCTGAACGCCGATGCATGGCTGGGTCGCCGCGCCGCGCTGCGAGCTACCGACGCGACACGGGAATTGGAAAGCTGGACACGATTGTCGATTCGCGTGGACGTCGTGCGCGCGTACTACGCCACGGTGCTGGCCGCCGAGCGCGTGACCATGCTGCGGGCGGCATCTCGCGCTGCACACGCCCATCAGGCACAGGCCGAGTCGATGGTGCGGCAGGGTGTGGTCACGAAGTCCGACGCGCTGCTTGCCGGGGTTCGCGCTGGCGACATCGACGCGCAACTGGCGGAGGCGCACGGAAACGCGATGACCGCGGGTCGTCAACTCGCTGTGCTGCTCGGAGGTGACGACGCTGCCGGCGCGATGAACATCGCCGCTCCGAATACGCTGCCGTCCGCGGAGCGTATTCGCGCGGTCGTCGAAGCGGACACGACGTACAGCGACGCGCTGCCTCGGGCAGATGTCGACGCATCGGCGCGTGCCCTCGAGGCCGCGCGCGCCGATGCCCTCCGTGCACGGGCGACCTATCTCCCGCGCATCAACTCGTTCGCGCGATATGACTGGAATTCTCCCAATCACCTCTACGGTGGAGACGGGAACTGGACGGTTGGGGTGATGGCGACATGGAATCCGTTCGCCGGCGCGAGTGAGATCTCGGGCGTGCGGGCGACGTCCGCCCGCGAGTCGAGTGCACGAACTCAGGCGGAGGCCGCGAAAGCCAACGGCAGGCTGCAGCTCGAGCAGACGCGAACCGCTCTCTCCGTTGCGCTCACGCGCCTCGAGATCTCGGAGCGCGCTGTGGCACAGAGCGCGGAAGCGCACCGCATCGTCGCACGAAAGTACGAGGGCGGGCTGGCGTCGGTCACCGAGCTGCTCGATGCGCAGACGGCGGACACCGAGAGCGCCCTCGCATTCGCGCAGGCGCGATTCACGGTCATCGTCGATGCAGCCGAACGCCGCCTGGCGACCGGACGCGATCCCGCGACGCTCGCCGTGCTCGATGACAGTTCGAGCGCCGTCGACGGGACTTCGCGCAGCACGCCTGATCAGGACCGGCAATGACAACTTCCCTGAACGCTTCGAGGACACCCCTCATGGCCTTCGGATTAATCTGCGGCGCCACTGCGCTGTTGCTGCTCGCGGTGGGCTGCTCCTCTTCCAAGCCCGATGTTGCGCCGGCCGCGCCGCCGCGCATCGCCGGCACTCCGTACACGGTGAAGGACAGCAGCATCCTCGCCACCTTCGATGCATCGGGGATCGCCACTCCCGTGCAGCAATCCACGCTGAGCAGTAAGCTCATGGGCACGGTGCTCACCGTTTCCGTCCACGAAGGCGATGTCGTCGCGTTGGGGCAGGCACTTCTCCGTATCGACGCGCGCGATCTCCTCGCACGGGAAGGGCAGGTGGCCGCCTCGATCAGTAGCGCGGAGGCGGTGCATCGGGAAGCAACGCTGCAAGCCGGTCGAATTCGGGCGCTGTACGCCGATAGCGCCGCCACGAAATCCCAGCTGGATGTCGCCGAGACCGCGCTCGCGCGCGCGGAATCCGGCGTGCGTTCTGCGCGGGCAGCGGCCGCCGAGCTCGGCGCCGTAAGCGCGTACGCAGTGGTTCGCGCGCCGTTCGCTGGGACGATCACGCGCCGGTTCGTCGATCCCGGTGCGTTTGCATCGCCCGGCGCGCCCTTGATCACGATCCAGGACGGACGTCGACTCCGGATCAGTGCGAATGCGACGCCCGACGTCGCAGCGCGGGTTCATCGCGGCCAGCATGTGGAGGCCGTCGTCGAGAATCGAACGGTGGACGCGATTGTCGAGGGCGTGGTCCCAGCGACCGCGGGCAATCTCTACACGATCAACGCGCTCGTCGCCAATCCGTCCGGGTCGATCCTGCCGGGCAGCGCAGCCACACTTCGTCTATCGCTCGGCGTTCGGTCGGGGCTCCTCATTCCTACAGCAGCACTCGTGCGTGAGGGCGACCTGGTCGGCGTGACGCTTCGGACCGCCACCGGGGACCGCACCCGGTGGATCCAGGCGAGCGGATCGTACGGCGCGATGACGGAAGTGAGCGCGGGGCTGCGCGCGGGTGACGTCGTCGTCGTACCCGTGGCTTCCGCGGGGAACTGACGAATGGGAATCTCCGGACGCGTGGCCAAGGCGTTTCTCCGTTCCAAGCTCACGCCACTGGTGACGATCGCATCGCTCGCCGCCGGCCTGCTCGGCATTCTGGCCACGCCGCGGGAGGAGGAGCCGCAGATCTCGGTGCCGATGATCGATGTGATCGCAGCGTTGCCGGGCGCGTCGCCCAGCGAGGCGGAGAACCTGCTGGCTCGACCGATCGAGCAGCGCATGATGGAGATTCCCGGCGTCGATCACGTGTACAGTCTCTCGGGCGACGGCTACGCCATGACGACCGTTCGCTTCAAGGTCGGTGAGGATCAGGAGCGGAGCGTGACGAGGGTTCAGGCGAAGCTCGCCGGCGCGATGGACCAGCTGCCCGCAGGCGCACTTCCTCCGCTCGTGAAGGCGCACTCGATCGACGACGTCCCTGTTCTCGCACTCACGCTGCACTCCTCCGTGTACGACGCGAACGCCATGCGGCAGATCGCCGTGCACCTCGAGGATGAGATCCGCACCATTCCCGATGTCGCCGAGACGTTCGTGGTCGGCGGGCAGTCGAAGCAGCTGCGGGTGACGCTCGACCCGGCGCGGCTCGCGGCGAGCGGCGTCACCCCAGGGGAAGTCTCCCAGGCCCTGCGTGCCGCGAATGCGCGCCTGCACGCCGGCGAGCTCACGGCCTCGAACGAAGTCTTTCTGATCGACGTGGGCGCAACGCTCGCGACGGTGGCGGAGGTGAACGCCGTGGTCGTCGCGCAGCGCGCCGGGTCGTCGGTGACGCTGCGCGACGTTGCGGACGTCGCAGACGACTTCGGTGAAACGACGACCTACGTATCGCACACCGGTCGGACCGGTGTCTCCGAGAGTGCTGTCACGATTGCCGTAGCCAAACGGAAGGGCGCCAACGCCACGCGGGTCACGCACGCGATCATACAGCGCGTGAACGAGGCGAAGGGCCGCTTGCTTCCGCACGATGTCACGCTCGATGTCACACGCGACTACGGCGAGACTGCCGGCGACAAGGCGAGTGAGTTGATTCTGCATCTCATCATCGCGACCGTCTCCGTCACGGTACTGATCTGGATCTTTCTCGGATGGCGCGAGGCGGCGGTGGTGCTCGTAGCGGTTCCCATGACCCTCGCGCTGACGCTGTTCGCCTACTACGCGCTCGGCTACACGCTCAATCGCATCACGCTCTTCGCGCTGATCTTCTCCATCGGCATTCTCGTGGATGATGCGATCGTCGTGGTGGAGAACATCTATCGGCATCTCGAGATGGGAGATCGCTCTCCGGAGGACGCTGCCGTGGAGGCGGTCGACGAAGTCGGCAACCCGACGATCCTCGCGACGTTCGCGGTGATCGCCGCCATCCTGCCCATGGCGTTCGTATCGGGCATGATGGGTCCGTACATGCGTCCGATTCCGGTGGGCGCGTCGGTCGCGATGCTCGCGTCGCTGGGGGTGGCCTTCATCGTCACCCCGTATCTGGCGTACCGCCTGCTCAAGGGTCACGTGACGCCGGTGGGACACGTGCACGATCGTGCGCTCGAGACGGAAGAGAGCTCACGTTTCGGCCGGCTGTATGCGAGCCTCATGACTCGCCTCATGGATCGTGCGCCGCTGCGCCACACATTCTACGGCGTCGTCGTCGCACTGCTGCTCTTGTCGATTGGCCTGCTCGCCCTCAAGGCGGTGAAAGTCAAGATGCTCCCGTTCGACAACAAGAGCGAGTTTCAGGTGATCCTCGATCTGCCCGAAGGCACGACGCTCGAAAGCACGAATGCCCTGGGCCAGGAGATCGCCGGCTATCTGAGCCACGTGCCGGAAGTCACGAGCACGGAGGTCTATGCGGGAACGGCCGCGCCATTCAATTTCAACGGGCTGGTGCGCCACTACTTCATGCGCACGGGGCCGAACGTCGGCGACGTTCAGGTGAATCTGTTGGCCAAGGGCGATCGCTCGCGCCAGAGCCACGCGATCGCCGTCGCGGTGCGCCCCGGCATCGACTCCATCGCGACTCGATATCATGCGTCCGTGAAGGTGGCGGAAATTCCGCCCGGTCCGCCCGTGCTCTCCACCCTCGTCGCCGAAGTGTATGGCGCCGATGACTCGACGCGGCTCGAGGCGGCCCGCAAAGTAAAGCAGGTGTTCGAATCGACGGCGGGCGTGGTCGACGTCGACTGGACGGTCGAGGCGCCGCAGCAGAAGCGCACCTTCAAGATCGACCGGGTGCGCGCGGCGGAAGCCGGCGCGAGCGTGGAGCAGATCTCGCAGACACTCTCTCTCGCGCTCTCTGGCGCGCCCACCGGCATCACGAGCTCGCCCACGGCGCGCGAAGGGCGCGCCATCGTACCGCGGCTGCCAGTCGATCGACGCTCGTCCGTAGACGCACTGCTCGCACTACCCATTGCCACGACAGCAGGACCGCAACCGCTCGCGCGGTTCGTAACCGTGGTGACGAGCACGCGCGAGCACGATCGAGTGCGGAAGGATCTGCGCCCAGTCATCTACGTCACCGGCGACGTTGCCGGCGTGATCGAATCGCCCGTCTATGCGATCATGGCGATGAATGCCAAGCTCGACCAGCTGCGCGTGTACGGCGAACGCATCGGCCGATACAATGCCGTTCAACCTGAGCGGCTGAACGAGACGGCGATCAAGTGGGACGGCGAGTGGCAGGTGACGATCGAGGTGTTCCGCGACCTCGGACTCGCGTTCGCGATCGTGCTGCTGCTCATCTACGTGCTCGTCGTGGGCTGGTTCCAGTCCTTCACGGTCCCGCTCGTGATCATGGCGCCCATCCCGCTCACGCTTATCGGCATTCTGCCGGGCCATGCGATCACCGGCGCCTTCTTCACGGCGACATCGATGATCGGAATGATCGCGCTCGCGGGGATCATCGTGCGCAACTCGATCCTGCTGGTGGACTTCATTCAGCTTGCCGAAGCGCGAGGGCGTTCCTTGCGCGACGCGGTGCTCGAAGCGGGTACCGTGCGCTTCCGGCCCATTGCGCTCACCGCGGCGGCTGTCGTGGTGGGCGGGCTGGTCATGGTCCTCGATCCGATCTTCCAGGGACTGGCGGTCGCGCTGATGAGCGGTGCCATCGTCGCGACGGTGCTCACCATGGTCGTGGTTCCGATTCTTTACTGGGAGCTCCGTTGGCGCGTGCCGGTGGTGGTGCTGCCCCAGTCGTTCCATGCAATCACGGATTAGCAGATGGCTAGCGATATCAGGTGCGTCCAACTGCTCGACTCACACTCTTTCCCGGAGCACTCTCATGTGTCATGACCGCGTCATCCGCCGCATTGCCGGCGTCTTCATTCTCGTGTCGCTTGCGCTTGGGTACTGGGTGAATCCGGCATGGTTTCTGTTCACTGCGTTCGTCGGACTCAATTTGTTCCAGTCGAGCTTCACCAACTTCTGCCCGCTTGAACGCGTGCTGGGCGCAGTCGGATTTCCGGGGTGCGAGCGATCCGCTGCGTCGGGAAGTTGAACGTCCGCCGCACGATGCGCGGGTCGGCCTCGCCGTCAGAGAGTGCGTCGAGCGCCGACACAATTTGTCACGAGGACCGACATGAATAACGGATTCAGAGCTCGCGAGCGGTTCGCCGCATCGCCAGCAGCGCGATTCATCGACGTCGGCCGTTCGAACCACTCCGTGCGCTCGTGATGAAAACGCCCCCAGTGCACTCGCTGACACCGGAGCTGCTCGAGCTGCTCGCGGACCGGTTCAAGGCGCTTGCCGAACCGGCGCGACTCTCGATACTGAACTGTCTCCGCGCGGGCGAGATATCGGTCGGTGATCTAGTGAAAAAGACCGGCCTTGGCCAGGCCAATGTGTCCAGGCATCTGCATGTGCTCAACAGCACGGGATTCGTGCGACGACGCAAGGAGGGGCTCTTCGTTTACTACGCGCTCGCGGACAAGAGCGTCTTCGAGCTCTGCGACATCATGTGCAGCCGTATCGAAGCCCAAACGAAAGCCCGGGCACGGATCATCACCGTATAATCCACGTCGTTTCGGGATTGCGCCGGTGGGCCTGGTACCCGCCGGCGTCGTTCTCCGGCGCTGCTGTGCCCGCAAAGACCTCATGATGGCCAGCCATCGTACTGGCGATGCCACGGAGCGATGCATATTCTCTAATTGACTACCAGTCGACCCTCGCTGGGGTGCTCCCATGACGACACACCATCGCGTTGCTGTTCTCGTAATCCTCGTGCTTGCCGCCGCCTGCAGCTCGAAGGACAAGTCCTCGCAAACGGCGTTCAAGGACCTCGCACAGAAGTTTGGTGCGAACGAGGACTCGACTTCTTCCGCCGGCACTTCGGGCGGGCGCGATCCCTGCTCGCTCCTCGACTCCAGCGAAGTGGCTGCGGCGATCGGACCGTTGGCGTCGCCGCCGTATCGAGGGACATTCGAGCCGAGTGCGAACGCCGAATCGTGCCGCTACGACACCAAGGATCACCGGCGCATTCTCGTGAGCGTCGACTGATCCGGCGGCCCGGCGGCGATGAAGATGGTGGGATTCGGGCGAAAGCTCACCGACCCGATCGCGAAGCAAGGCGCGGAGAAGATCGGCACCATCGTCGTGTCGACCGGCGACACGCTCAGCGGCAACTGGGATCAGATCGCCGAGGCTCCGATGCAGTGCTGCGACTACCATGCGCTGCGCGGCGACCAGCACGTAGAGCTCGACTGGACTGGCACCCGGCTCACTCCGAAGACTGCGGCGGCGCTACTCGACTCTGCCGTCGAGCAGCTTCCACATCCGCTGCCGATCAACGGTGCGGCGGGGGTGACCGCGGCGGAGAAGGTCTACGCTGCGGAGGCGAAAGACAGCACGCTCGTCATGTGCGATCTGATTCCACAGGCGAAGGTGGAGGCGCTGCTCGGGCACGCGCTCGCCAAGCCGGCGGAGCGCGGCCACGTGGCTGGCGCCGCTGGCCGCCGCGAATGCGACTACACGACGGTGCTCGCCGCTCCAGACGTCATGCCGCAGGAGTACGAGCTCACGTTGTGGGCTTGGCGCGACGGCGCAGTGAGCTTCGCGCAGGACGTGTTTGCGACGGGAGCGGCTACGCACGCGATGCGCCGCCAGCTCACGGGCGACACGGTCTCAGTGGCGTCAGACACCGCAACCTTTCCTCCGGGGCCGTGGGACATCGCCGTGCGATCAGCGAGTCCGGGGTACGAAGCAGTGAAGGGCAACGACCTCCTCAAAGTGGCGGCGTTCGACAAGAAGGGCGCGCTTGCGTTGCTGGCGGGGGCGGTGCAGGCGGTGAGCGCGTCTCACTAGGGGGACATCGGGCTGCGCGACCGTGTCACTTGCATCGAACTCGTGCACCTGCGCTGACATCTTGTCGGGAACGACCCATCGCTAGCGCGCCACCCGCACCAGCGCATAGTCCCTCGCCCCCTTCCGCAGCAGCAGGTGTCCCCCTGCGAGCAGCGACTCGCTCCGCACCACTCGCTCATCCGCCCCCAGCTTCCTCCCATTCACCGACAGTCCACCCTGCTCGAGCAGCCTCTTCGCTGCTCCCTTGCTCGACGCCAGCTTCGCCGCGACGAATAGCTCCGTCGCGTCGATTCCCCCCGCCGGCAACGCCGCCATCTCGACGAAGGGCACCTCATCTCTCAACGCTTCCAACGCTTCAATGGAAAGCGAGGAAGCATCGCCCTTCCCAAACAACAACGCCGACACATCCGCCGCCGCCGTCGCCGCCTTCACCCCATGCACCCGCGTGGTGACATCGCGCGCAAGCGCCTGCTGCGCCACCCGCCGCTCCGGATGCGCAACCAGCTCCAACTCGAGCGCCTCGATCTCCTCCCTCCCCATCAACGTAAAGAACCGTAGGAACCGAGATGCATCCCGATCATCCACATTCACCCAGAACTGATAAAACCGATATGGTGATGTGAGAGCAGGATCCAGCCACACCGCCCCCGCCTCCGTCTTCCCGAACTTCGTCCCCGCCGCCGTCGTCATCAGCGGCATCGTCAGCGCGTGCCCTTCTACTCCCTCCACACGACGCAGCAGTTCGATGCCAGCCGTGATGTTCCCCCACTGATCGCTTCCTCCGATCTGCAGCGTGCAGCCCGCGCGCCGATGCAGCTCGAGAAAATCCTTCGCCTGCAGCAGCATGTAGCTGAATTCGGTGTACGAAATTCCTCCCTCCTCCATCCGCGAGCGCACCGAGTCTTTTTGCATCATGTAGTTCACCGTGAAGTGCTTCCCGACGTCACGCATGAACTCGACGGCTCCCATCTCGAGTAGCCACTCCGCATTGTCGCGCATGATGGCGCCGCTCGGTTCCCCGAATTCCAAAAACTTCTCGAGCTGCGCTTGAATCGCACGCGTGTTCTTCTCCACTGTCTCCGGAGTATTGAGCGAACGCTCCGCGCTCTTTCCGCTCGGATCTCCGATCATGCCGGTACCGCCACCCACCAGTACGATCGGACGATGCCCAGCGCGCTGTAGATGCGCGAGACCCATGACTGGAACCAGGCTTCCGACATGAAGGCTCGCCGCTGTGGGATCGAAGCCGGCGTACCCGGTCACCACGCCCGCGCTGAGGGCGGCCACGAGCGGTTCTGTATGCTGATGTAGCAGCCCGCGCCACGTCAGCTCTTCGAGCAGAGAATTCTTGATTTGCATCGCACAAACATAGATGACACACGCGGTTGTGTCACGGCAGCCGCGTTGCAGCACCCCCGCGCAGACGCTAACATTTCAGCAGCATATGGCTGACTTTCCGCTCGGCAGGCGCTTCTGGAGCGCGCGACCCAGACTCACCCGCGCGATCCTGCTCGGCGGCCTCTTCGCGACCGCGTTCGCGATCGGCATGGCTTGGTCATCGTGGAGCCTGGTCTGCCGCGAAGGCGCGTGCCCCGACCCCACGCAGCTCGACGCCTTCCAGCCACGCCAAACCAGCAAGCTCTTCGCCGCCGACGGACGCTTCATCGCCGAGCTCGGCCTCGAGCGCCGCACGCTCATCAAGCTCGCCGATATCCCGAAGCCGGTGCAGCAGGCGTTCATCATCACCGAAGACAAGCGCTTCTACGAGCACGCGGGGATCGACTGGACACGCGTCTTCGGCGCGCTCGTCGCCGACGTCGTGCATCGCAACTTCGCGCAGGGCTTCTCGACGCTCACCATGCAGCTCGCGCGAAACATCTTCTCCGACCAGATATCTCGCGAGAAGACGCTCACGCGCAAGCTCAAGGAAGCGAAGGTCGCGCGTCAGATCGAAGCACGTTATCCGAAAGGAAAGATCCTCGAGCTCTATCTCAACCAGATCTACCTCGGCAATGGCGCCTACGGCGTCGAGACCGCGGCGCAGCACTACTTCGGCAAGTCCGTTCGCGATCTCAATCTCGCCGAGGCGGCGACACTCGCCGCACTGCCGAAGGGCCCCGAGCGCTACAACCCGCGCAAGTATCCCGACCGCGCGATCCAGCGCCGCAACACGATCATCGGCCTCATGCGCAAGGAGGGCGTCATCTCCGACGCCGACGCGCGTCTCGCGCAGGCGTATCCGCTCCAGCTCGCGCGCAAGGCCGAGTCGGGCGAGCTCGCGCCGTACTTCGTCGAGTACGTTCGCCGCCAGCTCGAGCAGCAGTTCGGCGACAAGATCTACACTGACGGCCTCAAGGTCTACACGACGCTCGACATCGAGATGCAGCAGGCGGCCGAGCGGAATCTCGAGCGGCAGATCAAGGCGATCGAGGGTGGGAAGTACGGCACCTTCAAGCACACGACGATGGAGGAGTACGTCGCGCGCAACGCGAATGGCGACAACGAGGCCAACAATGCGCCAAATTCGCCGTATCTCCAGGGCGCGCTCATCTCGATGGATCCGCGCAACGGTGCGATCCGCGCGATGATCGGCGGCCGCGACTACGACGATTCGAAGTTCGACCGGGCGACGCAGGCGCTCCGTCAGCCCGGCTCCACCTTCAAGCCGATCGTTTACGCCGACGCCATCCACAATGGCAAGTCGGCGTCGTACATGCTCAACGACTCCGCGCTCACGGTGCCGCAGATCAACGGCCAGGACTGGACGCCGCAGAACTACGATCTGAAGTTCATGGGGAACATCCCGCTCCGCGAAGCGCTCTACCTCTCGCGCAACCTCGCCGCGATCCGCCTTGGCATGGAGCTCGGTGAGCCGAGCGTGATCGAGATGGCGCGCAAGTTCGGCATCACCACCCCGATCCCGCCGTATCCGTCGATCAACATCGGCTCGGCCGACGTCTATCCGATCGAGATGGTCGCGGCGTACTCCGCTTTCGCGACACTCGGCATTCGCGCCGTGCCCAACGCGGTGCTCAAGGTCGAGAGCGCGAAAGGAGAGACGCTCTGGGAAGCGACACCCGCGCGCTTCGAGACGCTGTCGCGTGAAGAAGCGTGGCTGATGGTCGACATGATGAAGGACGTCGTGCGACGCGGTAGCGCGGCGAGCGTCTGGGCCTCCGGCTTCCACATTCCCGCCGGTGGAAAGACCGGCACGACGAACGACGGCACCGACGTCTGGTTCATTGGCTACACACCCGATCTCGTGACGGGGATCTGGATGGGCTTCGATCGCCCGCAGAAGATCCAGTCGAATGCGCAGGGCGGTCGGCTCGTCGCCCCCGCGTGGACGTCGTACATGTCCGAGATCTACCAGCGCCGCCCGGCACCGCCCGACTGGCCGCGCCCCGACGGACTCGTCATGCGCGAGATCGACAAATACAGCGGCATGCTTCGCAGTCCGTTCTGTCCGGACTCGCAGGTGGTGAACGAGTTCTACATCGAGGGCACCGAGCCAGTGGCGCAGTGCACGGGCATCTACGGCGCAGCCGTCGACTCGACGCATCCGCCGCCGGCGCCCTTCGGCGGCGCGCAGCAGCCGCCCAACGATCCGAACACTGTCCGACCGCATGCGGCGCCGGTGCCCACCGCGTCGCGCGACACGGCGCGCACGACGCAGATCGACCCGTTCCACCCGGGCAAACCGTGACGAGCTGGACCCCGATCGACTGTCACGCGCACACCACGATGTCCGACGGCGAGCTCACGGTCCCCGAGCTCATCGAAATCGTCACTGCGCGCGGCATGCGCCCGAGCGTCACAGATCATCTCTCCACCGACGTCTCGCTCGCGGTGAAGTCCATCGATGCCGTGCGCGCATATCTCGATGAGCTCGAGTCGTACGACATCGCGATCGGCGGCGAATTCTGTTTCCATGATTCGCTCTGGCGCGACCTCCCCGACGAGATGGCCGCACGCTTCACGCATCGCATCGGCTCCCTCCACGCCGTGAACATCGCCGGCCTCGAGCGACCGCTCAGCATGTTCCAGCGCTCGCTCCCCGAGCCGCTCACCCCTGCGGCGTACATGGAGCTCCACATCGATGACGTCGAGCGTCTCGCCGCCGAGATGCCGATCGACATCTTCGCGCATCCAACGCTCCTCCCGCTTCCAATTCGCAATCTGCCGATAGACGAGCTCTGGTCCGACTCGCACGAGGAGCGTCTCGTCGACGCGCTCTTCGACGCGGGAATAGCCTTCGAGATCTCGAATCGCTACCGCCCGCACGAGCGTCTGGTCAAGCGCGCGCACGATCGCGGCGTCCGCCTCTCGCTCGGCTCCGACGGTCACACGCGCGCGCAGGTCGGCGATCTCGCCTGGCCGCTCGCGATGGCAACGCGGGTCGGAGCCAAGGAGAGCTCACTGTTCGACCCGTTCGTGCACGGGACGCGCGCACCTTGGTGATCCGCTACCACGCTCGATGGGTTCTCCCAATCTCGTCGCCGCCGATTCGCGACGGGACGGTGGTGGAGCTCGGCGGCCGAATCGTCTACGTCGGCTCGCGCAAGGACGCCCCGGAAACCGCGGACGGAACCGATCGCGACCTCGGCAACTGCGCGCTCATCCCGGGACTCGTCAACGCGCACACGCACCTCGAGCTCACCGCGTTCCGGGGGCTGCTCGAGGATCTCTCCTTCCGCGAATGGATCGCTCGGCTCCAGGGCGCGAAAGTCGCCGTGATGTCGCCCGAGCGCTTCCTCGACTCGGCCCGATGGGGGATCGCCGAAGGTCTTCGCGCGGGGATCACGACCTTCGCCGATACCTGCGACTCCGGCGTCGCGCTCGAGGCGATGCGCGAGCGCGGCGTGCGCGGGATCATGTATCAGGAAGTCTTCTCGCCATCCGCAGATCCAAAGGCCGTACGCGCCGCTGCCGCGCGGCTCGCCGAGCAGCTCATGCGCCACGATGCCTTCGAGACCGACCTCCAGCACGTCGGCGTCTCCCCCCACGCTCCGTACACGGTCTCCGATCCGCTCTTCACCGTCGTCGCTCGCTCCGGACGCCGCATGGCGATCCACATAGCCGAGAGTGACGCCGAGCATCGCTTCGTGTCCGAAGGCGAAGGCCCGTTCGCCGACGCGCATCGTGCGCGGGGGATCCCCGTCGCCCGTCGCGCCTCCTCTCCCATCGGGCTCCTCGAGAAGCTCGGCGTGCTCGACGCAAAGCCGCTGCTCATCCACTGCGTGCGCGTCAGCGACGCCGACATCGCGTCGATCGCCAGCAGCAGGAGCACCGTCGCGCACTGTCCGATCTCCAACGCGAAGCTCGGCCACGGCATCGCGCCGCTCCTCGAGATGCTCGATGCTGGAGTCGACGTCGGACTCGGCTCCGACTCGATGGCTGCGAACAACCGCATGCATTTGCTCGAGGAGTCGCGCGCCGCGGTGCTCGCGCAGCGCATCCGCACGTCGCGGCACGACGCGCTCCCCGCC
>JALYSW010000399.1 GCA_030854615.1 Gemmatimonadota bacterium | reverse complement strand
CTGTACTTCCGCACCGATCTCGTGCGCGTGCGCGGTGTCGGCAATCGCTTCGAGCAGACGGAAAAGGACGACTACAAGTCCGAGCGCGAGATGTCGGTGTGCGAGATGGCGAAGGGGCTCGAGGATGGGATTCAGGATCTCGACCAGGCACGGGCGCAGCTCACCAGCACGCTCGTGTCGGCCACGCACTATCTCGCGACCGGAGAGCAACTTCCCACGGCGAAGATCCCGAAGCCGAAGGTACGGCTGACGGCCGGTGGACTCTACTGCAGGTTGGTGATGCCGATCTTCGGCAACGCGGCGATCGCGGACACGGATTCGACAGCGAAGAAGACGCCGTCTCCACTGTTGCCTGGCGGCGCGATGACGCGCTCGATCCAGCCGGTGCCGAGTCTGGCGCCGTCGATGGGCGGTGCCGTGAATGCGGCCAATACGGCGCCTACGCCTGGACAGGCGATCATTCGCGGCGGCTTCCGCGCGCCACCCGGTTCTCCGATCGCTCGAGCGCAGACGGGTGTGTCACCAGGCGGCGGGAAGTCGAAGAGCGCAGCGCCGAGGACCAATGCGCCGATGACCGCCGGCGGCGCGATGCAGCAGCGGATCCCCAACTCGCTCCCGCGGCTTCCGGGCGGGGGCGCCGCAACGGGACACGGTCGCGGTTTCAATGCACCGCCCGGCGCACCACCGGTCGCGCCGAGCATCGCGAGTGCGGCAGCGCCGAGCCAGCTGACGAGTCCCGCGTATCTGCTGAGCTCCGCGGCGCAGATCGAAGTGATGAAGGCGCGCGTGCACGACTCCGAGGTCACGATGAGCCGCTATAGCGTCGAGATCCAGAAGAAGTTCGCGCTTTCGACCGCCTGCATCGTCTTCGTACTCCTTGGCGCGCCGATCGGGATCCGCTTTCCGCGCGGCGGCGTCGGGCTCGTGATCGGTGTGAGCATCGCGGTGTTCGCGCTCTACTATGTGGGACTCATCGTCGGTGAGGATCTCGCCAACAAGCTCATTCTCGATCCGGTGGTCGCGATGTGGATGGCGAACGTCCTGTTCACCATCGTGGGCGTGTTCGGGCTGATTCGCGTGCAGCGCAGCGGCGGCTCCGCGCGCGGCGGGGATTCGTCGGAATGGTTCGACAGAACGCGCAGCTGGCTCGGCCAACGCTTCGGCCGCGGCGGCATCGGCACCGGACGCGGAAGTCGAGTTCCCGCGTGAGGATACTGCGCCCTCTCGATCGGTACGTCGCAACCGAGTTTACCAAGATCTTCATCACGACCGCGCTCGGCTTTCCGCTGCTCGTGATCGTGATCGACCTGACGGACCGCCTCGGGAAATATCTCAACCGCCATCTGACTCCCGAGCAGATCGCGATGGCGTACGTCTATTGGTTTCCCGAATCGATCTACATGGTGTTGCCGGCCGCGGTGCTCTTCGCGACGGTGTTCACGATCGGCTCGCTGACGCGGCATTCGGAGCTCACCGCGGCGAAGGCGTCGGGGATCAGCTTCTACCGATTATTGGTCCCCATTTTCGGCGGCGCCACGATCGTCATGCTCTTCGCCTTCGCACTGGGCGAGCTCGTTCCCATTTCGGATATCAGGCGCAACGAGCTACTCGAAGAGGGGCGCTACAAGCCGGGGAACGAGCGGTACAATTTTGCATACAGCGCGCCGAAGGGACGCGTCTACAAGATCGCCGCGCTCAACGTGGAACGGCGGCTGATCGACAATCTCGAGATCGAACGGCGCGGGCGCGGCCCCGACTATCCGACCTATCTGCTCGCTTCACGCACGGCCAACTACGACACGACGCACAAGCGGTGGACGCTGAAGGCCGGCGACCTGCACATTCTTCCCGATTCGACGCGCAACTTCGCCATTCAGTTCGACAGCGTGCGCGATGCGGATTTTCTCGAGGCGCCGATCGACCTGACGTCGGCCCCCAAGAGTCCCGAACAGATGGGGTTCCGGGAGCTGAAGCGGTTCATCCGGTCGCTGGAGCGATCGGGGGCGGACTCGAACGAGATCAAGGTAGAGCTGTCGCTCAAGATCGCGATTCCCGTGGCGTGCGTGATCATCGTGTTTTTCGGCGCGCCCCTTGCCACTAGCACCCAGCGGGGGGGAACCGCGTTCGGGATTGGGGTCAGCCTCGCCACCACTATTATCTACCTCATGCTCATCCAGCTCACCAAGGCAATCGGCGAGGGTGGGGCCATACCTCCATATCTGGCGGCGTGGATCCCCAACATGATCTTCGGCGCCATCGGCGTCGTGCTGCTCGCGCGGGTGCGAACTTGATGCGATACGGCTGGCGGGTGCGCGCGTGAGCTCCACGCTCTTCCCCGAAGACACGACCGCAGCGCCGCAAGGGTTCGGACTAGTGCAGCGTTTCTTCCGAGCTATCGGTCGTGTCACGAACTTGGTCTTCGGGCAGCTGGGCGAGCGCGTTCTCTTCCATCGCGACTTCTTCCGCGCGCTGATGGAGCCGGGCACGTATCTGCCGCTGACCATCACGCAGATGCGGCAGATCGGCGTCGACTCGATTCCGCTCGTGGCGACGGTTTCCGCGTTCATCGGCGCGGTCACCGCATATCAGACGACGTACCAGCTCTTTCCCGGCGTGCAGTTCTCCGTGGTGGGGTGGATCACACGGCAGAGCATCGTGCTCGAGCTCGGGCCGCTGCTCACGGCACTCGTGCTCGCGGGGCGCATCGGCGCGAAGATGACGGCGGAGATCGGGACGATGCGCGTAACCGAGCAGATCGATGCGCTCGAGACACTCGCGTACGATCCGGTGGCGTATCTCATGGTGCCGCGTGTGATCGCGGGCGTCACGATGGTGCCGCTGCTCACGATCGTCGCGATCGCGATCGGAATCGCCGCCGGCGGGCTCGCGGTGATCGGCGCGACGAATGTGCGGCTTGCCGACTACACCGCCGGGCTGCACCTCACATTCAATACCTTTCAGGTCTGGTACGCGCTGATCAAGGCGACGCTCTTTGGCGGCGCGATCGCCATGACGTGCTCGTACGAAGGCTTCATCACCGGCTCGGGCGCGGAGGGCGTTGGACGCTCGACCGCGCGCGCCGTCGTCATCTCGTCGGTGGTGATTCTGCTGCTGGATGCCCTCACCGCACTCTATCTCGCAAAAGAGATTCAATGACCAAACCACGGGACGAAGTCGTCGTCGGCATTTTTACCTTGATCACGATCCTCGTCGGGATCAGCGGCACGCTCTGGCTCGCGCGACGGGGCTTCAGCAAGTCGTACAATGAGTACACGCGCTTCGCCTGGGGGCAGAACGTGAAGCCCGGGCAGCCCGTGAATCTCGCCGGGGTGCAGGTGGGCTTCGTCGACGCGGTGGATCTCGACGAGACCGGCTACCTGAACGTGCGCCTCAGTATCGATAAGTCGCGCAGGATTCCGTCGGGGACCACGGCCACCGTCACGAATGAAGGATTCTTCGGCGACAAGTCGATCTCGCTGACACCATGCACCGCCGCGCCCGCGCCGGTGGCCGCCGACACGTCAGCCTCGACGGCCGCCCGCCCGATGACGCCGACGTGCCACTTCAATGGTTTCCTGGCGGCCAACGACACGATCCTGGCGGGACGCGCCGCGCCCTCGATGGACATGCTGCTGATGCGCGTCGACAGCGTGAGCAGCGCGCTCTCCGACGTCGCGAAGACGGTGAAGATCGAGTTCGTGCAGCAGGGCGGCATTCAGGATCTGCGCAAATCGATCGCCTCGACGAACGCGCTCGTGCAGGAGCTCAACACCGTCGCGGCTGAGCAGTCGCGCGGCCTGACGCTCACGATGAACGCCGTGCGCAGTCGGGTGACGGCGATCGACTCGATGGCGCTCGACTCGACCGTGCGCAACATGCTGTCGACGACGCACAACCTGTCGACGCTCACCGCGAGCCTCGACTCCACGACGAAGAAGCTCGGCGCGGTGATGACGCAGCTGCAGACGGGAAACGGAACGGCGGCCAAGTTCCTGAACGATCCCGGCGTCTACAACAACCTGCATGAGTTGCTGGGCCGCATGGACTCACTGGTGACGGACATTAAGGCGAATCCGAAACGGTACATCAATGTGAAGGTGTTCTAGGACGATTCTCGCCATACGAGATCTATTGCGACGGCCGCATGTCGATGCCTAAGCTGGTGAAGAAGTAGACGTCGAGGTCGTTCCTCGTTACCTGACTTCGCACCCGGAGGTCAGAATTGAAATGCGCATCATACTCCTCGTCGCCTTCGCCACCGCGACTCTCCGCGCGTAATCCGCTCCCGCGCATACCGCGCCCCCGACGCGCGAAGAGCTGAACGCGATCTCCGTACGCGGTCTCATGCTCGCTGCCTACGATCGAGCGGCATGGGATGCAGGCGATGCGATCATGGCTGTCAGCCCGGATCCGCGCGAGATCCAGCAGTATCTCGTCGTCTTCCGCCCCGGATGGCCTGTTTACTTCGGTACTCTCTCGCCGGCGCGCGACACGTTCTACGTCTATTACGAAGCGGTCAAGCGCGGATCGGATTCCATGTATACGGTTTCGCATCTGCCCGTTCGAGATGCCGACACGGGGCAACGCCTATACGAGGTACGTGCGCTGACGACGGCTCGCGCAGCATTCGGGCGGGTCACGCGTCCCTACAATTACGCCGTCATTCCCACCGGAACGGGCGAGTGGTGGGTGTACGCTTATCCTGCGCAGACGTCGAATAACTTCTGGCCGCTGGGCGGTGACGAGCGCTTTCGCCTCAGCACGGACGGCCATCACATCCTGGAGCGCCATCGCATGCACGTCGGCATCCTCGAGGTGCCACTTGGTGACGTAAAGGGGCCGCCCGGCTACGTGCGTGAGGGCTACCTGCACACCGACGTCGTCGACAATCGACCCGAGGACACCGATGTTTTCGGAGTCATGGCGCGAAAGCCCCGCGATGTCGAGCGCGTCGTCACGAAGCATTGGGAGTATCTCATCCACACCGATGGTCGCATCACCTCGCCCGCGAGCCTCGATACTCCCTGATGCACGACGGGGCGGCCGATCACTCGGCCACCCCGTCGTCTCTTCCCTCCCCTCGCGCCCTAGAACCCGAGCCGCGCCGAGAGTTGGATCTGGTAGTACGATGGAATCACGTTCGACGTCCATCGCACCGTATTCACCGGCACAAAGTTGAAGATCGGCTGCGTGTTCAGCACGTTCGGATCGCTCGTCTGACCGACGACGCTCACGAGCGACTGGTCGTTGAAGCTCGGGCTGTTCGACGGAAGCTTGATTTTCCCCCAATCGTGATCGACCAGATTCAGGAAGTTGAAGACATCCAGCCGCAGCGACAGCGTCTTCCCCATCACGCTCGGCAGCGACTGCTCCACCGTCACGTTCATGTTGTTCTGCCACGGCGTGCGGCATCCGTTGCGCTGCAGGATCTTCCCGCGATTGTCGTTCAGGCATGGCTGCCCTTCGATGAACTGCTCGAAGAGCTGCGCCTGTGTCGCCGCGGTGATGAGCTGTCCGTTCACGACCTCGTTCGAGAACTGCATCTCGTTCGGATCGCGCGCGTTCTTCGGGATGTAGATCAGATCGTTCCCCGTGACGCCGTCGCCGTTCATATCGCCGGCTGCACCGCGCCCCGTCGACACATAGTCGAACGGAACTCCCGAAATCCCGACGTAGATCATCGAGAAGTTCGTCGTCCACGTTTTCCACGGCGCGGTGTACGTTCCCGCGATCAGTACCTTGTTCGGAATGTCGAACTGCGAGATCCCCGTATTCTGGTCGAGAATGTTGCCGGAGAGCTCGCGACCGAACTTGAAGTTCGAGGCGGCTGTGCTGCTCGTGATGTCCTGCACCGTGTACGAATGCCCGTGGGTGAACGCGCCGCTCGCCTCGAGTGCGTCCGAGAACTTCTTCTTGAGCTGAGCGGTCATCTGATATGAATAATCCTTCGACTGATTCTTCACGTCGTACACGCCCCCTGCCTTGAACTGCGTGCTGACGAGATTCGTCGTCGGTGTTCCGTTCGCGGCCCACGCCGTCGCGTAGATCACTCGGCCGAATTTATCGACGCCCGTCGGCGCGCCGAGATTCAGGTTCTGATAGAAGAAGCTGTTCAGCACGCGCGTGTAAATCCCCTCCAACGTTCCGACGAAGCCGTTGCCGAACTGGTGGTCGTAACCGAGGGTGGCGCGCAACGTCTGCGGGTACTTCAGATTCTTGCTGAGCAGATCGACCTCGCTGTACTTGCCGGCGCCGATCGGATTCCCAGCTGTGTCGAGACAGGTCTGCGACTGGTTGTTCACGTCCGGGTTGAATGCGGGAGCCCGTCCCAGGCCGCCCGCGCCGCACGTGAGAAGTCCCAGCCCGAAGCCGGAGTTCGCGATCGTGTTCTCGAGCCACACCGCTGCGGGGCGCCCCTGAAACACGCCGACGCCGCCTCGCAGCTGATCCGTCTGCTTGCCGGTCACATCCCAGTTGAAGCCGACGCGTGGCGAAAACTGCACGTTCCCCGTGGGCAGCTCGTGCGTGTCGCGCCCGTAGATGCTGTCGATGAGCTGATTCGTTTCCGGGCGCGAGCTGATCGTCGGAATGTCGAGGCGCACACCGTACAGCACGTTGAAGCGCTCGTTGATCGTCCACTGATCTTCGGCATACACCGAGTAGTTCGCGGCGTTGAACTTCGAATGGAACCCCTGGCCGAGGTTGAGGCCGATCGTGTACGAGTTCGGATTTCCCGCTTCGAGCGAGTCGAGACTCGCAAAGGTGTACGCACCCTGCGAATTTCGCGCGAAGAGGTTGTCCATCTTGTAGAACTCGT
>JALYSW010000151.1 GCA_030854615.1 Gemmatimonadota bacterium | reverse complement strand
CACCATTGCAATGCGCTTCATGAAATCCCTCCGTCCGAGTAAATGAATCCGTGAGCGCTGCGCGACGTCCACGCGACCAGCCACTCGAGTGCTCCCGGACTCGACGAGGGCAATAAGCGGACCCACCTGCGGGCGACCGGATGCGAAAAGGGCGCAACCTGTGAAGGTTGCGCCCTCCTAATCTGGAACGAGAGGCCAGTTACGGCTTCTTCGTCATCTTCATCGACGTGTCGGTCTTCGTCGTGGTCGAGGTCGTGGTGGTCGACGACATCGCGCTGTCATGCTTCGTGGTGTCCATCATGGCTGGCGCGGGGCTCATGGCAGGTGCAACGACCACTGCGGTGTCAGCAGGAGCCGCATCATTCTTCTTGCATGCAACGATCGCGAGAACAGCAACAACGACGGCAAGGCGCTTCATCGAAACTCTCCTTTTGGAGGGCGGTGTGGGGTCGACTCTTCGTCCGAGCACGAGCGTTGTTGCTATGCCAGGAGCGAGCGGCGGTTAATTTGCCTCCAGAAGATACGGTGTCAAGCCTCGCTCCGCCATGCAGATAGCACTCTTTCTCCTGCCCCCCACCATCGCTGTGATGCGCTTCACATAGCATTACCGCAGCGCATCGCGCTCGATTCGACCCCGGATAACCGTAAATCCTTTACTTGAAACGATTTAGACATGGTAGCATAGTAGGGAGTCGCTTCTGCGCTCCTTATACCGGTTTCCGTCTCCCCCGCCACGCCATATCGTGAATTGATGGAAACACCCCTCGCCACCGCCGAAGCGGCCGACGACCGCGCCGGTGACACCATTGTCCGGGGCGCCTGCCCGCACGACTGCCCGGACAGTTGCGCGATGCTCGTCACCATTCGCGACGGCCGCGCCATCCGCGTCGCCGGCGATCCCGATCATCCCGTCACCCGCGGCTTCCTCTGCGCCAAGGTGAATCGCTACGTCGAGCGCACCTATCACGCGAGCCGGCTCACACACCCCCTCCGCCGCATCGGCAAAAAGGGTGAGGGACGCTTCGAGCGCATCACATGGGACGAAGCGCTCGACGAAATCGCCCGCCGACTCGGCGATATCGCCAGCTCCGCCGACGGACCGCAGGCAATCCTCCCGTACTCGTACTCAGGCACCCTCGGTCTCGTCCAGGGCGACGCGATGGATCATCGCTTCTTCCATCTCCTCGGCGCCTCGTTGCTCGAGCGCACGATCTGCTCCGCCGCGGGTGGTGTGGGACTCAGGATGACGCTCGGCGCCAGCGTCGGCACCGATCCCGAGGGAGTTCCCGAAAGCGACCTCGTGCTCCTCTGGGGAACGAACACGCTCACCTCGAATCCGCATCTGTGGCCTTTCGTGCTCCAGGCGCGCGCGCGCGGCGCTCGCGTCATCGCGATCGATCCGCTCCGCACCCGCACGGCCGACCAATGCGACGAGTGGATCCCGATCAGGCCCGGCACCGACGCTGCGCTCGCGCTCGGGATCATGCACGTGCTCTTCGCCGAGCATCTCGAGGATAGCGACTATCTGGAACGATACACGCTGGGCGAGGCCCAGCTGCGCGCGCGCGCGGCGGAGTACGATCCCGCACGCGTCTCCGCGATCACCGGAATTCCCGCGGAGCGCATCGTTGAGCTCGCGCGCGAGTACGGCCGCGCGAAGGCGGCGTTCGTGCGCATTAACTATGGGCTGCAGCGGCACGGCGGTGGCGGCATGGCCGTGCGCACGATCACCTGCCTCCCCGCGGTCACCGGACACTGGCGACGCGTGGGCGGCGGCGTGCAGCTCTCGTCGAGCGGAAACTTCCAGTTCAACCGCGCGAAGCTGTTGCGGCCCGATCTCGCGCCGCCGGTTCGCACGATCAACATGATCCGTCTCGGCGAGGCGCTGACGAAGCCCGATGCGGGCGTCGGCGGTCCGCCGGTGCGCGCGCTGGTCGTCTTCAACTCGAATCCCGCGGCCGTTGCTCCCGAGCGGAGCGAGGTCGTGCGCGGACTTGGGCGCGCGGATCTGTTCACCGTCGTGATGGATCACTTCCAGACCGATACCGCCGACTGGGCAGACATCGTTCTCCCCGCGACGACGCAGCTCGAGCACTGGGACATTCACTATTCGTACGGCCATCATTACGTCACGCTCAACAGGCCGTCGATCGAACCGGTTGGCGAGTGCAAGCCGAACAGCGAGATCTTCCGCCTCATCGCCACGCGCATGGGAATCGACCACCCCGTCATGCACGACGATGATCTCGAGCTGATTCGCCAGACGCTCGATTCGGGGAGCGACAAGTTGCGCGGCGTCACGCTCGAATCGCTGCTCCAGAACGGCTGGACGCGATTGAATGTGCCGCGCCCCTATCTCCCGTTCGCCGAGGGCGCCTTTCCGACGCCGAGCGGCAAGTGCGAGTTCTTCTCGCAGCGGCTGGCCGACATGGGCGTCGACCCCGTACCGACGTACACACCCCCCTACGAGTCGGCCGTGAGCTCGCCCGATCTGGCCGCGCGCTTCCCGTTGTCGTTGATCTCATCGCCCGCGCACCAGTTCCTCAATTCGTCGTTCGTCAACATCGACACGCTGCGCCGCGGAGCACGCGAGCCTCAGCTCGTGATCCACCCGGACGATGCGACGCCACGTTCGGTGCTCGATGGAACGCGCGTGGACGTGCACAACGATCGCGGCAGCTTCAGCGCGATCGCGTGCGTGAGCGATGCGGTGCGTGAGGGGACGGTGTGGGCACCATCGGTCTGGTGGACCAAGCTCACGAAGGACGGCCGCAACGCGAACGACACCACCTCGCAGCGCGAGACCGACCTCGGCCACGGGCCCGTGTTCTACGATAATCTGGTCGAGGTGTCGCCGGTGCCTCTGCAGGACTAGCGGACGACGCCCCCACCGCTGTAGGCTGAGACTCACCACATTTTCACCCTGCCGCATCGGAGCTGCTCGTGTCGTCGTCGCACCCCGAAACCCTCGGCGCGCTGAAGAAGTCGCCGTACGCTGCACCATTGCTGGCCCGCCGCTCCGTGAAGGACGAAGTGCGCGCCAACCTCCTCGTCCGTCTCGCGAAGGGCGGCCCCATCTTCGCCGGCGTCGTGGGCTACGACGAGACCGTCGTGCCACAGATCGTGAACGCGCTGCTGTCGCGCCACAACTTCATTCTGCTCGGTCTGCGCGGTCAGGCGAAGTCGCGCATCCTGCGCTCGCTCGCGACGCTGCTCGACGACGTCATCCCCGTCGTCGACGGCAGCGAGATCAACGACAATCCATTCGCGCCGATCTCGAAGTTCGCGCGCATGCGCATCGCCGAGATGGGCGACGACACTCCGATCGCGTGGCTCGACCGCGATTTGCGCTACGTCGAGAAGCTCGCGACGCCGGACGTCACGATCGCGGATGTCATCGGCGATGTGGACCCGATCCGCGCGGCGCGCGGCGGCCACGTCCTCGCCGACGAGCTCACGATCCACTACGGAATGCTCCCGCGCGCGAACCGCGGCATCTTCGCGCTGAACGAGCTTCCCGATCTCGCGGGGAAGATTCAGGTCGGCCTCTTCAACATCATGCAGGAGGGGGACGTCCAGATCAAAGGCTATCCGATCCGCCTGCCGCTCGATGTGCTCATCTGCTTCACCGCGAACCCCGAGGACTACACCGCGCGCGGAAAGATCATCACGCCGCTCAAGGACCGCATCGGCAGTGAGGTCATGACGCACTACCCCGAGTCGGTGGAGCTCGGGATGGCGATCACGCAGCAGGAGGCGTGGGCGAATCGCGGTGGCCTGCCGGTGCGCGTTCCCGATTTCATCGCCGAGGTGATCGAGCGCATCGCCTTCGAGGCGCGCATGGACAAGCGCATCGACAAGCGCTCGGGCGTCTCGCAGCGCATGCCGATCTCCGTGCTCGAGAACGCGATCTCGAACGCCGAGCGTCGCTCGCTGATCACGGGCGAGTGCGACGTGGTTCCGCGCATCAGCGACATCTACTCCGCGCTCCCCGCGATCACGGGGAAGATCGAGCTCGAGTACGAGGGGGAGCTCGTCGGCGGCCATGCGATCGCGCACGAGCTCATTCGCCGAGCGGCCGACGCGACGATGCACGAGCGCGCGGGCTCGCTGAACACCGATGACATGGTGATGTGGTTCGACCAGGGGAATGCGCTGCAGGTCGACGGCGATGTCTCGTCTGGAGCGATGGTCGAGGGCTTCCAGCGTATCCCAGGGCTGCTCGATGTCGTGTACAACAGCGGACTCGCCGAAAGTGGCGACGCTTCCGTCGTCGCCGCGGCATCGGAGCTCGTGCTCGAAGCGCTGGTCGCTCGCAAGAAGATCTCGCGCTCGGACACGGGACAGTACGGACGCGCGCAACCGCCGGAGCGACGCCGCCCGAATCAGGATCTCTTCGGCGGCGGCATGATGGCGTGATCGAGCAGCCGGCACGCGACTCGCACGCGTCGCTCGAAGCAGATATTCGCTTCGAGGCCGGGCTCTCCGTGCGCGCCGCGACGATGGCGGACCTCGCCGTCGTCGTGGAGCTTCGCCTCGCTCTGCTCCGCGAGCACGCGCAGAATCCGATCTACCGCCGGCTGCGCCCCGACGCACCCGCGCGCGCGAGCCGGCTCTTCGCAGGGCAGCTGCGATGTTCGAGCGAGGTGCTCTTCCTCGCGGAGTCCAACGGTGTCGCCGTCGGATGTCTTCGCTGCGTCGCGAGCGCGGGGCTGCCGCTGCTCTTCCCCGCGAAACACGGCTACATCTCCTCGGTGTACGTAGTTCCGAGCGCGCGTCGGCACGGTGTGCTGCGCGCGCTCTTCACATCCGCCATTGGATGGTGTCGCGAGCGCGGACTGCGCGAGGCTCGGCTCCACAATGCGGCCGAGAACGAGACCGCGAACGCAGTCTGGGATGCCCTCGGCTTTCAGGTGGTGGAGCATCTGCGGGTCTGCCATCTCAGCTGACGCGGGAGCGCGCGCATGCCGCTGATCACGGTCTCGCGCATGGTCGGCGCGGGCGGCGCCGAGCTCGCGGCGCGCGTCGCCGCGACGCTCGGTTGGCAGCTCATCGATAACGATCTCGTCGACTCCGTCGCCCAGCGGCTCGGCGTCCCCGCATCCGAGGTCGTCGAGCGCGAGGAGAGGGTTCCGACGCTCGCGCAGCGACTCGCGGACGCGCTCGCGCTTGGCGCGCCGGAGGTGTTCACCGGCCGCCCAACGACGCTGCCGCCGAGCGAGGAGCGCATTCTCGAGGTGACGGCGAACGTCATCGAGGAGGCGGTGGCCGCGGGTCCGACGGTGGTCGTTGGCCGCGGAGCGCAGTGGGTGCTCGGCGAGCGCGACGACTCGCTGCACGTCTTCTGCTTCGCCGCGCAGACCGAGCTCGCGGCTCGTGTCGCGACGCGGCTGTCGCTCTCACTCAAGGATGCGGAGAAGTACGTGAGCGACAGCAACAGGCAGCGGGAGCAGTATGTTCGCTCCCACTGGAACCGGTCATGGCTCGCGCACGAGAACTACCATCTCTGTCTGAACACTGGGTGGCTCGGCATCGATCGCGCGGCGGATATCGTGGTCCAGGTTGCGCGCGAGCACTTTGGCTGACGCGCTGACTCAGGGATGCGCGGCGAGACAACTCGCAATGCGCACGATCTGCGGCTGCCATCCTCCGTCGTTGCCCCTGAACGCCATGGCGCGCCACGCCCTGTAGGCACGGACCACTGACGGATAAAGCCGTCGCACTTTCAGTTTGTTGCCCGTGCCCCTTTCCGTTTTTGTCCGTGTCTAAATTGTTGACGCTTGAGTTCCAGCGCGCCCACTACTCCTTACAATCCCTTGAGCTCCGGTCGCGTCCCGAACACCCACGCCGCAAAACAGATCAGCACCCCGCCGCCAAGCCCGATCGCCGCCGGCGCCCCGAGCGCGGATGCGACGCTCCCCGACAGCACCGAGCCCACCGGCGCCATCCCCACGAATACGAACGCGTACGCCGCCATCACACGTCCCCTCAATCCATCCGGCGTGATCGTCTGCAGCAGCCCGTTCGCCAGCGCGTTGTTCAGAATCATCGTCATGCCCGTGAAGAACAGGATCGCCACGCTCAGCCAGAGGTTTCGCGAGAACGAGAAGGCGATCAACAGTCCGCTGAACGAGAACGCCGCCCCCGCGAGTATCTTCCCGCGCCGCACTCGCCGCCCGACCATCGCGAGCGCGAATGCCCCCGTCACCGCACCGAGCCCCACGCTCGCGAGCAGCAGCCCGTACGTGCGCGCCGTGCCGTGCAGCGTATCGCGCGCGATCACCGGCATCAGCACCAGATACGGGATCCCGAAGATCGAGTACACCGTGACCATGCTCATGAGCAGCGACACTTCGCGCGACTTCCGCATGAAGTGAATCCCTTCCATCAGCCCTTCCGTCGGCGACAGCTCCGTCGCCGCGATCACCTTCGGCGGGAGCTTGATCAGGAAGAGGCTGAAGAGCACGAGCAGATAGCTCACCGCATTGCTCGCGAAACACCACGCGAGACCGAAACGGTCGATGATGATCGCCGCGAGACTCGGCCCTGCGATCCGGGCGAGGTTAAAACCGCTTGAATTCAAGGCAATTGCGTCGACCACATCGTCGCGGCCGACCAGCTCCACCATCAGCGACTGTCGCGTCGGAATGTCGAACGCGCTCGCGGTTCCACCGAAGAGCGCGATTCCGATGAGCACCTCGATCGTGACGTGCCCGGTCCAGTTGAACCACCAGAGCAGCGTCGCTTCGAACAGCAGCAATGACTGTGTGATGCGGACGAGCACGAGCTTGTTCATCCGGTCCGCGAGCACCCCCGCGAACAGCGTGAACAAGAGCACCGGCAGCGATCCCGCCGCCGCCTCGACGCCAACGAGAAACGGCGAGTTCGTGAGTTGGAGGACCACCCACCCGAGCGCGACCTGCTGCATCCACGTGCCCACCAGCGAGCCCGTCTGCCCGAACCAGAAGATTCTGAAATTCCGATGCTTGATCAGCACCGAGAACGGATTCCGGTAGCGCGGCGCCGCGATCGCGCCCGATGGCGTGCCGCGCGGCGGTGTGAGCGTGGTCGGTGGGATCGAGTCGATCATTCCAGGGGTTGCAAGGTCCCGCCGCCAGTGTCATCCTGCGATCAGGGACGCCGGCCAGCCGCCTTTCTTCGCTCGCGCGCGATGGCGACCACCACAACCTACAGCCGTATACTCCGCTGCGCTTTCACACCTACGGCAAGTTCAGCCCCCAGATGGCCGACGCCATCGACCTCCAGTCGCTCCTCGACAAGCTGGCGGATTTTCTGCTGCAGTCCGGCTTCGCCGGCGGCAAGATGCAGAGCCCGTATCACGACGACATGGGCGAAGAGCAGGATCGCTCGATGGACGCGCTGCGCGAAGCGATCCTCGAGGCGCTCATGGAGAGCGGGCAGTTCACCGCGGAGATGCTCGAAGCCCTTCGCGGCGACGGCAAGGACGACGGCGAAAGTGCCGAGAAGCTCGCGAAGCTCCTCGACGACATCATCGCCAAGCTCGTCGCGGAGGGCTACCTCAACGTCGACGCGCCGCCGCAGATGCCTGCCGGCCACCAGCAGGTCACCGGCCCGGGCGGCCTCGCGCATGCAGCCTCCAAGGACGTCCAGTTCTCGCTCACCGAGAAAGGGATCGACTTCCTCGGATTCAAGACACTTCGCGGCCTCCTCGGCTCGCTCGGGCGCTCGAGCTTCGGCAGCCACGACACCCCCTTCCTCGCCACCGGCATCGAGGCCGACGCATCGAGCAAGCCGTACGAGTTCGGCGACACGCTCAACCTCGACGTGAACGCGACGCTGCAGAACGCGCTCATCCGCAACGGCAACCTCGATGTCCCGATCGATCTCGACTACGGCGACCTCATGGTCCGCCAGGCCGAGTACCGCTCGTCGTGCGCGACGGTGCTAATGCTCGACACATCGCACTCGATGATCCTCTACGGCGAGGATCGCTTCACCCCCGCGAAGAAGGTGGCGCTCGCCCTCACGCATCTCATCCGCACGCAGTTCCCCGGCGACACGATCCGCGTCGTCCTCTTCCACGACTCGGCGGAGGAGATTCCGCTCAACCGTCTCGCACACGCGCAGGTTGGCCCGTATCACACCAACACGGCCGAGGGGCTCAAGCTCGCACGGCGAATTCTCATGTCGCAGAAGAAGGACATGCGACAGATCGTGATGATCACCGACGGCAAGCCCAGCGCACTCACGATGCCGAACGGGATGATCTACAAGAACTCGATGGGGCTCGACGCGATGGTGACGGCGGCAACGCTGCGCGAGGTCGCAGACTGCCGCCGCTCGGGCATCGTGATCAACACCTTCATGCTCGCACGCGACCGCGCCCTCATCGAATTCGTGAAGCGCATGTCCGCAATCAGCCGCGGCAAGGCGTATTTCACGAACACGATGACGCTCGGTCAGTTCATTCTCATGGATTTCCTGAAGCGGAAGACGCGGAAGGTGTCGTAGCCGAGTCTCGTGCCGGGAGATTCTCGGCCTTCCACCGCATCGCGGTGAAGATCCGCGTGTGTCCGCTCGGGTGGTCGAAGAAGATCCGCTCCTCCCACGGCCCGGGATCGAGCTTTCGGTACTCGCTCAGCTTGATCGCGGTCTGCGCGAAGCCATCAGGCTGCCGCGCGGTATTGAGCCCGAACACATCCGCCTCGTACTCCGCCGTGCGCGTGATCGTGTTGAGCACGGGCGTCATTACGAACAAATAGGCGACGAAAAGGAGCGCCACGAGCGGCAGCCCTGCCGGATCGGAGATCCCTCGCACCTTCCACTTCTCCTCGTAGCGCAGTCGCAGCCGCTCGAAGAGCCACGCGACCAGCGCGAAGCCGATCACGATGATGATCCCGTACTCCATGATGCCTTTGTAGACGTGATTGAGCACGTAGTGTCCCATCTCGTGCCCCATCACCGCCTCGATCTCCGGCAGCGACGCGCGATTCAGGAGGTTGTCGTTGAGCGTGATGCGTTCGGTGCCGAGCGCGCCGCTGACGTTCGCGCTGATCCGCTTGCTCTGCTTCGATGCGTCGATCTCCCACACATCGGTCGCGTTAATGCCGTTCTGCCGGGCGAGGCGCAGAATCGGATCGACGACTCGCGCATCGGCGAGCTTGGTCGGCGTGTTGAACATCGGCGTGATCACCAGCGGGGCGATCACGGCGCCGAAGAATAGAAACGCGAGCGTCGCGATGGCTCCCCACACCCACCAGCTGCGTGGCAGCTTGCGCACGATCGCGTACAGCGCCGCGACCATCAACGCACCGAGGACGAGCGCGATCGCGAACCCCTTCGTCTGCTCGAGGAGCCAGGCGCCGAAGGTCAGATTCGACAGTCCGTACGAGTGCTCGCGTACATAGCCTTCCCAGATGTTCCAGGGAAGCTGCACGATCGTGATCACGACGAGGAAGAACACCCAATAAAGCATGCTCTGGAGCGTTGGTGACCTCGTCTTTCGCTCCGCCATGTCGCGCATGCGCGCCGAGAGTCCGGTGCCGAGGAGAAGCAGGTAGACCACCGCCGCGACCACAAAATCCCACAGTATCAGCCAGTAGCCACCCTCGAAGTACGCGTCCGACGATGCCTTCTTGTCGCTCGGCAGCGTCGCGAGATACGCCTGCGTGGCTGCCTCGGGATCGAGGTGCCCGTTCACTCCCTGCGCGGCCGCAGGCGGCGTGGCGAGCAC
The DNA here is from genome assembly GCA_030854615.1 of Gemmatimonadota bacterium. Taxonomy (GTDB): domain Bacteria; phylum Gemmatimonadota; class Gemmatimonadetes; order Gemmatimonadales; family Gemmatimonadaceae; genus FEN-1250. Next base: position 5,589 of record JALYSW010000151.1, on the reverse strand, counting down.
GGGCGAAGGGCCGGTGCGCTGCGCGAGCAGCGGCGCCGCGAATGCGGACAGCACACACAACAGCATGGCTGTGAACAGAGTGCGATGCGGTGACATGTGGTCGTCGTGAAAGAGAGAGTGCGGATCGATTCGGCAGAAGCTCCGCCAACCCTACGCCCGGTGCGACTGCGAAGTTACATTGGCAAAAGGGCGCTGTTACGGCAAGCAATCGTCCACCGTCCTTTCACTGTACCGCGCGTGACGGTCCACGGGTGGTCCTCAACAGTGCACCGCGCGATTATCCAATGCCACCTACGCTCAGATCGAACGACCAGTCCGCCCCGCCCCGCGATCGGCGTAACTGGAAGCTCCGATCATTATTCTCGATCGCGCTCAAGCGCGGCCCCGTCCGCTATTGGACCGGCGGTGCCATCGCGCTTGCCCTCGCCGCCGCGATCGCCTTCTGGCGCTTCTCCCCCGCGGCCATCCGCGGCGATGCGTCCGTCGCCTACTCCGAAGCCGCGTGGGCGCTCGCCAACAAGCAGGTCTCCGCTGTGGTCGTCGCGAACGACGGCGGCCGCCTCGTGCTCACCCTGCGCACGCCGCGCGTCGCGAACGGACACCAGATCCGCTCCGTCGAAACGATCGTCCCGACACAGGTCGTAACGCTCGCGGATCTCGAGCGCTGGTCCGCTTCCGGTACGACGGTGCGCGTCATCGAAGCCCGCACGAGCACGAGCGATCGCCTCGTGCAGATCGTGAGCATCGCCCTCGTGCTCTCGCTCCTCATCGCGTACGCGGTTCACCATCGCGGTGCGCTCGGCGTCAATCGCTTCGCACCGTCGCCGGCGTCGCGGCATCTCACTCTGAGGGACGTCGGCGGAGCACGCGAGGCGCAAGCCGACCTTCGCGACGTCATCGCCTATCTCAGAAGTCCCGCTCGCTTCCTCGCGATGGGCGCGCACTGCCCCAAGGGCGTTCTCCTCGTCGGCCCTCCGGGCACGGGGAAGACGCTCCTTGCGCGCGCGGTCGCCGGGGAGGCGGGATGCCCGGTGATCGTCGCCGCCGGCTCCGACTTCAACGAGATGTACGTCGGCATCGGCTCGCGCCGCGTGCGCCAGCTCGCGAAGCAGGCGCGCGACGCCGCCCCCTGTATCGTCTTTATCGATGAGTTCGACTCGCTCGGCGGACGCCGCGGCAGGCCCAACCGCTCCGGCGAGGAGGAGGTCACCCTCAACCAGCTCCTCGTCGAGATGGACGGTATGGCAGGCAACAACGGCGTCGTCTGGATAGCCGCCACCAATCGCGAGGATATGCTCGATCCTGCCGTCCGCCGTCCCGGACGCTTCGATCGCGTGGTCGAGGTACCGCTCCCGACTGCCGCCGACCGTCTCGAGATTTTGAAGATTCACGCGTCGCGCAGCAAGCTCGCGAAGGATGTCGACCTCGACCGTCTCTCGCAGCTCACCGTCGGACACTCGGGCGCCGAGCTCGCGAATCTGCTCAACGAGGCCGCGATCATCGCCGTGCAGGACACGGGCGACGTCATCACGAACGCGCACGTCGAGCAGGCGCGCGACCGCATCCTCCTCGGACGCGTGCGCTCCGGCATGGTGATCAACGACCAGGAGCGCCGCCTCATTGCGCTGCACGAGTCGGGACATGCGATCGTCGGCATGGTCGCGTGCCCGGAAGACCGGCTGCACAAGATCACCATCGAGCCGCGCGGCCGGTCGCTTGGCGCCGCGCACTTCTCGCCGGAGTCCGACCGCCATCTGCATCCGCGCCGCTACCTCGAGGGAATCATCGCGAAGGCGCTCGGCGGCCGCGCCGCGGAGCTCGTCTTCCTCGGCCCCGACGCCGTCACCACCGGCGCGGGCAGCGATCTCGTGCAGGCGACAGGGATCGCGCGGCGCATGGTTGCGGAGTTCGGGATGAGCGATGCGATCGGGCTCGTGAGCGCGGATCCACAGGCGCAAGGCGGCTCGGTGAGCGGCCATCTGCAGGGCGAGATCGACATGGCGATCCGCGCACTCATGGCCACCCAGGCCGTGCGCGCGGAGGCAATCGTCCGCCAGCACCGCGATGCGGTCGAAGCGCTGGCCGCCGCGCTCGTCGAGCGCGAGGTACTCAGCGCGGAGGAAGCCTACGCGATGGCGGAGTCGTTCGGAGTCGAGACGGGGCGCAGCGCAGCGGCAGTGTAGACGCGCGGCTCAGAGCCGCGTGACCACCGGCAGCTCGAGCTCGAAGAAGAAGCGCGTGCCGTTCGTCTCGCTCGTCTCGACACCGAGCGTGCCGCCCATTGCGGAGACGAGCTTGCGGCAGATCGAGAGCCCGAGCCCCGCGCTCGAGAACACGTGGTCGCCGGGATCGCGCCGGCGGAACGGATCGAAGAGGGAGCTCATCACGTTCGCGGGAATGCCGCGCCCCGTGTCGCGCACCGAGAAGGAGAGACGCGAGCGCGACGGCGCGCTCACCGAGATTTCGACGTGCCCGCTCGATGTGAACTTGAGCGCGTTCGTCGTGAGGTTGAGCAGCACGCGATTGAGCGCGCCGGGATGTCCTACGCGAAAGTCCGCATCGGGGGGCACGAGGAGCACCTGCAGCCCCTTCTCCTCCGCGAGCGGGAGCACGATGTCCTGCACCGCGCGCAGGATCGCGAGCACCGAGAACGCCTCGGCCTTCGGATCGACGAGGCGGTCGCCGCCGCGTGCAAAGGCGATCACATCGCTGGCGACCGTGCTCAGCCCGAAGGCCGCGCTGTAAATCAACCCGAGCTGCCGCTCCTGCACGGCGTTCACATCGCCGCTCCCGCCTTTGCGCAGCGTCTCGGCCAGAAAGAGAATGGACGCGAGCGGCGAGCGCAGGTCGTGTCCGACCTCGACGAGAAGCTCGAGCCCGCCGGGGCCCGCGATCCGCGCGCTGAAGCGGTGCGCGTCATCGTGCTCGATGATCGTGTGCACACGTTCCACGGCGTCGAGCATGCGGAGGATTCCCGGGGCGTCGACCTTCGTGCCTGCGGCGCCGAGCTCCGAGAGGAGACAGGCGCGCAGCGTGTCGAGCGCGAGCGGCGCGGGCGCGGGCGGATGCGTGCGCGGCTCGGCGCCCTCGGTGATCGCGGCCGCGCGCACCGCGTCCGACACCCAGGCGACGCTGTCGCGGAGATCGGCATCGTGGTGCGTCGACTGCGCGACGGCGATCAGCTCGCGCATCGCGCGCGCAGTCGCGTGCGCGAGCGCATCTCCCAGCGCAATCGGAAGGGCCGGAGCTCCCGCGTCGTCGCTCCGCAGGATCCTGTCGTCGTTCTCGTGCGCCTGTGCAGATGCCGGTGGACTGTTCATGATCTTACCCCGCGACGTGCGCCAGCAATCACTCGCGAGTTCCGGTGAGCTCGTCGCGGCGAACGTTGTGCTTCTCCATCAGGCGGTAGAGCGTGGTGCGGTCGATGTTCGCGAGTCGCGCGGCGCGCGACATGTTCCCGCCCGCGCGCGCGGAGAGGCGCGCGAGATATTCGCGCTCGAACTCCGCGATCAGCTTGTCCTTCGCCGCGTGATACGGTTCGTCCATGATCGCGCCGGACATCGACGTCCGCGCCGGCGATGAGTTTCCATCCTCGTACGCCGGAATGTCCTGCGGCTGGATCGGCTGCCCCGGCTCGGCCAGCACTGCCACGTGCTCGATGACGTTCTGCAGCTCGCGCACGTTGCCGCGCCACTGCCGCGTGCGCAGGAACTCCATGCTGTTCTCGGTGAGCTTCGGTAGAATGTCGCTCGTCTCGCGGTGCCGCTCCCAGTAATACGCCAGGAAGTGGTTGGCGAGCAGCGGAATGTCCTCGTGACGCTCGCGCAGCGGCGGCAGCTTGATCGGCACGACGCGCAGCCGATAGAAGAGATCCTCGCGCAGAATTCCCGCGTTCACCGCTTCCTGCGGATCGCGATTCGTCGCCGATACGAAGCGCACGTCGACCGTCGCATCCTGTTGCTCGCTTCCGACGCGGCGCACCACGCCATCCTGCAGCACGCGCAGCAGCTTCGCCTGAATGGGGTGCGACATCTCGGTGAGCTCGTCGAGGAAGAGCGTTCCGCCATTCGCGGTCTCGAGGAGTCCCGGCTTGTCGCGATCCGCACCGGTGAACGCGCCCTTCCGATGCCCGAACATCTCACTCTCAAGTAGCGGCTCCGGCAGCGCGGCGCAGTTGATGGGGACGAGCTTGCGGCTCGCCCGCCGGCTGTGATAATGGATGAACTGCGCGATGACTTCCTTTCCCGTGCCGCTCTCGCCGGTGATCATCACCGACGCATCGGTGGGGGCGACCTTCCGCGCGAGCTCGACGGCCTTTCGGAAGGCGGGAGCGACGCCGAGGAGGGTGATCTTGTCGCTGTTGCCGTTCTGCTGAGTGAGCTGCTGGCGGAGCGCCTTCGTCTCACGCGTCACCATCACGGCGTGCGAGGCGCGCCCGACGAGCACCTGGAGATGCGTCGCGGAGAACGGCTTCGGGAGATAGTCCCACGCGCCCGCACGTAGCGCCTCGATACTCGAGGAGACGCTCGGATTCCCCGTCATGACGACGACGATCGTCTCGCGATGGGTCTCCAGCGCCGCCTTGAGGATGTCGAGCCCGGAGATCGGCTGGAGGTAGAGGTCGACCAGGACGATGTCGAACTTCCGGCGGCGCACGACCTCGAGCGCTTCGTCGCCACGGCCCACGAAGGTGACGTTGTAGCCGTCGAGCTCGAGGACGCTGGCGCACCCCTCCCGGAGCGTCCGATCGTCATCGACGACGAGGATGCGGATATCGGCCTTCACCGCCGCGGGAATGGCGAGCGGATCGCGGCCAACGCGCGAGGAAGGGGCCGCCACATCCATCGGCGCGGCGGGTAGCAGTGGAGCCGTCATTGTGATTCTCCTCGCGCGCGAACAAACGGGAGCGGTGCCCTTCCCTATCAGGATGAGTTTGTGCGGCCACGCGTCACATTATGTGCGTGCCTAACGCCACATATTGGGGATTCTGTCGCTCAGTCCCATCGAATCACGATTTTACAGCAAAAAAATGTTCCAGTTCTGCGACAGCTTTGTAGCCGGGCGACTACAGAGAGGTCGGCAGACATACTACACTACCTGCGGCGTCCGCGCCACTGCTTACGCGCAAAAGAGCGACGCGATCGCTACTATTCCCGTCAGCGGCTACGTCGCAGATCCATTTGGTGGCCCTTGCAGGGGTTCGGACGGACCCTTCGCTGGGCCTGATATTGCATCCCCGGCCACTGTGAAAGTCTCGTCCGGGGCATATTCTGTTGACTGGACCCGCAGCTCTACGCACATAATGGCCGCCCGTCTTCCTACTCAGCAAAATCGTCGATGACTGCTCCGCAATTTCCGTCGAACCTTCCTGTCGAGCCCAATCGCGACCCCACCTCGGTCGCGCATGGGCAGAACTATCAGCCATCATGGGCGCAGCAATCGGCGCTGGAGGAGCCGGGAATTTCGTGGTCTCGCTACTTCTCGGCGCTCAAGCGCTACAAGTGGCTCATCCTGCTCGTTGTGGTCGCGGGCACCGGGATCGGCTTCGGCGTCACGCAGTTCATGACGCCGGCCTACCAGACGACCGGA
>JALYSW010000145.1 GCA_030854615.1 Gemmatimonadota bacterium | reverse complement strand
CGCTGATGAACGGATCGATCGAGTTGAACCACGCGACCGGAACGTGGAAGCCGAGCAGGTCCAGGTCGACGTGAGCATTGATCCACACGAGCGCGATGTTCGAGTTCTGGTAGTACGCGATCGAGTGGAAGATCGTGAGCGCCATCACGGCGATGAGCGCGCCGATGGTTCCCCAATCCGTCCGCTCCTGCGCTACTTCCTGCTTTATAACTGATGGCGCAGGCTCGACGAGCGTGTGGTAGCCCGCAAGGTACGTCGCGAGGCCGATGAGCATCAGGATCCCGGCGAGACCGAAGCCCGCGTGCCAACCGTACTTCTGCGCGAGCAGCCCGCACACGAGCGGACCCGCCACCGCGCCGACGTTGATACCCACCGAAAAAATCGAGAAGCCGCGCGTCCGTCCCGCACTATCATCCTCGGCGTACAGCGCGCCGACCTGCGTCGAGATATTTCCCTTGAGAAGACCGCAGCCGACGATCAGCAGGACGAGCGCGAGCAGGAATGAGGCGTCGAACGCCATCGCGATGTGCCCGCCGCTCATGAGAATCGCTCCGAGCACGACCGCGCGTTTGCGTCCGAGAAAGCGATCTGCGGCGAGACCGCCGAGCACTGGCGTGAAGTACACAAAGCCCGTGTACAGACCGTAGACCTGCGACGCGAGCGCCAGCGTCGTCATCGGCCCGAACAGCGACTCCAGCGCGTGGCGCAGCGTCGAGAAGCCGGCGACGTTCTCGATATGGCCGGGAAGAAAGAGCGCCTCGCTCATGTAGAGCACGAGGAGCGCCGTCATTCCATAGTAGGAGAACCGCTCCCACGCCTCGGTGAACGCGAGGTAGGCGAGCCCGATCGGCTCGCCGAAGAATGTGCGCGTGGAGCCGCGCGGGCGGTTGGGCGCCGAGGGAGCGGTGGGGGCTGTCATGCGAAGATGATGGCTACCTGCACCGCAGGCTGCAACGTCTCGAGGTCAGGGGCGATGCAGATCGGGTTGGGTCAGCGACCGGTAATGCAATGGCAGGTGCGCGGGAGCTCATCGCGAGAGCGAGATCAGTCCGGGCGAGAGCACGAAGGTCCCTCGCGCATCGGAGGGATAGCGAGTCTTCCATGTTCCCTTCAGACCCGCAGCAGTCTCCGCCCCCTCGAGAAGGAGCCCGGAATCCGTCGCGCGGGAATTGAGCAGGAAGCGCCACCGTTTGCCCGCGTGCGTCGCAACGAAATAGATCTCGCCGATCCCACCCCACGGGATACAGAAATGGCGCGTGTCGCCGTCGAGGCGACCGTACACTCTGTGCGTCGCAGATGAGTCGACGATGACGTCGATCTGTGCGCTGTCGCTAAGAGGCTGGCAATATCTCAGCCGCTCGGGGAGCATAGGGTCACGATGTGTGGCCACGAGATTGAGGCGCAGCAGCAGCCCGGCCATGAGAAGTCGAGGGAACGAGCATGGTATGCGTCGGATCGAGACCGCTTCGGTGGACCCGCCAGGTGTGTCCCAGCCCACGCGTGCGCGCGTTTGCGTGCTTCGAGCGAAACGCGAAAACCGAAGCTGCAGACTCATTGGAAAGATCTCGAGGTGTACATCGATGGAATCACCATGCGCGGGCCTCCACCCGGAGCCATGCTGCGCGAGAAGGCGGGCCGCCGAGTCGATAGCTGCGTCGCGAATCACGAGCGGGTGCCAGCCGCGTCCCTGCATGAACGCGCTGGAGTGCGGCGACGCGCGTACCATGAGCACGCGGGGGAGGTGTTGTATCCAAATCGAGCCCCCCAAAGGATGGTAGAGCGAGTCGGCTCGTCCCCACTCCATCCTGTAGCAGAAAGACTCGCCGGAGCTCTCATCGAACGAGTGTGCCGCCGGCAATTCACCATCGATGGTGGAGGTGAATTGCGCAGTGAAGACGACGAGCACAATCGCAAGAACCACAGAGGCGGCACGCACACGCTGACGTGAATTCGGCATCGCTCAGCATATGGATCGCCGATGCGAATTACGATTGCGGCTCGATTAAGATCGGATGACGAGATCGTTGCGAGATGGCATGGGCGCAGGCGCCTACGAAATCGATTCCGTGCTCACTGCCGCTACCGCACCCTCGTGCGCCCGCCGCGGATTCAGGAAGCTGTGTCGACGCCACAGCGCGTACGCGGCTCCGGCGGGCAGTGACAGGTGAATGATCCACGGTCCCGTGAAGCCCACACGCAGGAAGCCTGCGCCGAACAAAACGAATTGCACGGACGAGTATGCAGTTTCACCGGTGGTCCAGTTGAGCGCGAGCCTTCCAACGCCGATGAGCGCGACGAACGTCCACAGCCACCGCTTCGGCATCCGCGTGCGGCCGACGACCACGGCTGTCACTATGCTGAAGATCGCGTTCAGGATCGCCGCGACCCTCGTGCCGCATCATGTTGATCGTGATCTTCGCATTTACTGCAGAATCCCGTGGCCCGCGAGCGTTTTCGGCTCGAGGCGCGCGCGATCGCGAGCCTCGATCACCCGAACGTCTGTACGATCTACGACATGGGCGACGCGGGAGACGAGCGCTTCTTCATCGCGATGCCGTTCTACGAGGGAGAGACGATCGCGGCGAGTCTCTCGCGCGGTCCGCTTGCGATCGATGAGACGATCTCGTTCGGGCGCCAGATCGCGCGTGGGCTCGCCGCCGCGCACGCGCGCGGGATCATCCACCGCGACATCAAACCGGCGAACCTCATCGTCACCGCCAGCAACGTGGTGAAGATCCTCGATGTACGAGATGCTCACGGGCGTGCGTCCGTTTCGCGGAACGGACGCGCGCGCGGTGGCCGCTGCGATCTGCACTGCAGAGCCGGAGGGGATCACCGCGTTGCGCGCGGATGCGCCTGAATCACTCGCGCTGCTCGTGCATGCGATGATGGCGAAGGATCCGGCGAGCCGTCCCGCGAGCGCCGAGGCCGTCGCGAGTCAGCTCGACAACATCACCGCGTAGTCCGCGACGCGGTCCATCGTCTGTACGCTGCCTTCGAGCACGCCATAGCGTTCGACCCCCACCTTCATCGCCGCTGCATCCGCGAAGGTCAGGCGCATCGCGAGCCTGGTCTTCGCACCGTCGGCCGCCAGCGTCATGATGAGCGTGAAGTCCACCGGCGCACCAGGGAGCTCCCACGCACTGTCGTACACGAGGCGCGACGGCTCCACAATCTCGCGGAACACCACCCGCGTCGCGTAGTCGGTTCCATCGGGACCGTGCATGACGAAGCGCCACACGCCGCCCGGAGCGAGCTCGAACTCGTACGTCGTCGTGGTGAATCCGTTTGGTCCGTACCACTCGTGCAAGCGCTCGAGCTCCGTCCACGCCTTCCACACCAGCTCCCTCGGCGCGTCGATCACGCGCGTGAACACCACCTCGCGATCGGATGGACGCTCGGTGATGACCGCGCCGAGGATCATCTCAGTGGCCTGTGTCGGGAAGGGCCGGGCTGCCGTCCGACCATTGGCGCACGGGGACGAAGAGCGTCAGCACCGGATTTTTGTCGTCGTCGACCGAGGCGTTGATGACGGGAGCTGTGAAGCCGCCGGCGCCCCAGTTGGATGCGGGAAGTGAACGGTCGAAGAAGAACATCAGGTGCGGCTTCCAGTGCGGATTGTCTTTGCCGAGCATCTGCTCGTGGGAGAGCATGTACGACATCGCTCCCGGTGCAGGCATCGGAAGCTCGTGCGACGCATAGGCGCGCGCGGTGCGCTCGGCGATCTCGGCGACGCTCACACCGGCCATGATCCACTCGATGCGCTTGCGATTCTCCGGGAAGATCGACGCGGCGGCGGGTGGATTGAGGCAGAGCGGCGCGCGCACAGTTGGGCTCCAGAAGTCGGGGTCCTTGAGACCTCCGGAGAACGATCGGAGCACGGCGCAGGTCCATCCGTTGGTGCCGTGTACCGCCTCGACGAGTCCGGTGCGCGTGAGCACGAACACCGTGGCCGAATCGGAGATGGCCTTCGGCGCCGCACTGCGCGCGAGCGCGATCTCGGCCGTGCGATCCGGCATGAGATACGGCGCGAGGTCGGGGGTCTTCTGCGCCGGGAGTGGAGTGGTGGCTATGAGCGCGAGTGCGGCGAGCGCGGGTATTCGATTCGTCATGAATGACACGTTGGTGGATGGGTGATCATTTACCGGACTGCAGCTTTTCGAGATACGACTCGAGGCGATCGAGCCGCTCCTCCCAGAGCTGGCGGAATTTCTCGAGGTAGGCGTTGGCCTCCTCGAGCGGCGCAGTGTCGAGGGCGCGCGGACGCCACTGCGCGTCCTTGCCGCGCTCGACGAGCCCTGCCGCCTCGAGAACCTTGAGGTGCTTGGAGATCGAGGGCTGGCGCATCTTGAACGGCGCGGCCAGCTCGGCCACCGAGTAGACGCCGGTGGCGAGCTGGTCGAGGATCGCCCTGCGCGTTGGGTTGGCGAGAGCGCCGAAGATGGCGGAGAGGTGGTCGGAACCGGCGGATGTTGCGGGCGCTGTGTACATAGCCATGTGGCTATATAT
>JALYSW010000140.1 GCA_030854615.1 Gemmatimonadota bacterium | reverse complement strand
GGTGGTGGATCGCCGCTGGAACGCCTCGAGCGGGACATGGAGCTCCCGCATGTGATAGACGCGGAGGGCGCGGAGGATGCAACTTTGCGAGCCCGCCCCGTGCCCGGCGCTCCCAATCCGGCAATTCGTGCCTTTCTCGATGGCACGCAGCGCAGCCAGCTTCTCGGCTGGATCGGGTCGTTCCCCCTCGTCTACGGCACCTCCGGCGCGGTGGTGCGTGAGCGGATCGACCGCCGCCTCGGCACATGGCGGGAGCCACTCGTCCAGCACCGCATCTACGCCCCGCTGGCCTACGTCGTGCGCGAGGAGCTCGCGGGCGCGTTCGGCGGGATGCTCGAGGACACGACTCGCCCTGCGCCGGATGGGACGATCGCGGCCCCGCACCCGACGCTCCTCCTCGAGCGCGCGACACTCGCCGTCTCGCGCGATCGCGAGCGACTCGAGTTGACGCTGGCCGAGCGGTGGTGTGCGGAGCGGGGTGACGACCCGATCATGATCGACGGCGGCATCGGATCGAGCGAGGCAGTCGCGCAGGCGACGTGCGCGATCGGCGTCGTGAAGTCGCATCGCTCGCTGTACGCAGAGGGCGATGCGCTCGGTGTCGTGCTCGCGCTCGGGAAGGGCGAGCGCTCGAGTGTGATCCGTATCGCGCCGCGCGCGCGGAGCGAGGTGCTGAGCTGGTACCTGCGGCTGCGCGACACCGAGGGGCGCGACGCGCTCTGGGGGCTCGTGCGCGTGGAGATGTCCGTCATCGACGGCGCGAAGATCACCGCGCGCGCGGACGAGATCTCGAGATGGTTGTTGGCCGAGTCGTCGCCGCTGGCCGCGCCGGACCCACGGTGGGACCGGATGGCGTACGGGATCCGCAGCGCCGAAGAATTTCTTCGCGCCACGACGAACTAGATCGCGAGGCGCGCGATGCGCCGCGTCGCACCGTGTCATCGATTTACGTTTCGTATCCAGACGCGGCGCCGCCGCGCGCGCTCGCATTCGAGGATCCATGACCGCACCGCTGGGGCTCGTCGTCGCGACGGAACGCACGCCCAACACGCCGCATCAATTCCAGTTCTGGACGGCAATCGATTCCCCTGTGGGGATCGGAACCATCGTGCGCGTCGACGGACGGCAGCCGGTGGATGGGCACATTCCGCACGTGTACGGCGTCGTGACGGAGGGGTTCAGCTACACCGATCTCGCGTCGCCGCTGTTCGATGTGCTCGGTCACGATGGCGATCCGGGACAGGCCGCGTTCGCGCCGACGGAGCGCGCGGAAGTGCGGTTGTACGTCGCGGCGGTGCTGCGTCACGTGCCCGAGGAACCGCTGCAGCCGGTGCCGATGGGCGAGGTGTTTCTGGCGACGGAGGAGGATGTGGCCGTCGCGCTGCGCATGGACAGCTATCTGCGCGAGGACGCGAACACGGGGATCCCGATCGGGATCTATCGCTCCGGCGGCATGGACTCGGCGATCTATCTCGACGCGGAGTTTCTCGTGGGGCCGGAGGCGGCGCACCTCAACATCACCGGCGTGTCCGGGCTCGCGACGAAAACGAGCGCGGTCGAGTGGCTGATGGCATCGCTGTTCGCGCACTTCCCGAAGAGCAAGGGATCCGTGGCGGCGGTGTGCTTTAACGTGAAGGGGCCGGATCTCTGTTTCCTCGATCTGCCTGCGGAACTCGAGGAGACCGACCGTGCGATGTACGAGACGCTCGGCGTGCCCTGCGCGCCGTTCCAGAACGTCCGCTACTTCGCGCCGTACAAGGCGGACAACGTGTCGCTCAACACGCTGCGGTCGAACGAGGAGCTGCTGGCGAACGTGCAGCCGCTTACCTGGGGGTTGAAAGAGGTTCTCCAGTTCGCAGAGGTGCTGTTGAATCGCGATGATGTCGATGCGAAGGCCGATGCGCTGATCGACTTCATCAAGGAGCGCGTGCTCGATCGCGACTTCGAGGATCGCGTGCTGAAGCAGAAGCATCGCGTGCGCTCGTTCGCGGATCTCGAGGGGTGGTTCAAGGATCTGCTCAGCGGGCTCGAGGACCAAGGGAGCGAGCACTGGCGCACGCACCACGTGGCCACGATCCGGAAGGTGCGCAACCGGCTCTCGAACATCTCGACGCGCTGTGCGGGGCTGGTGACGAACGACGGGCACACGAGCGACCTGCCGTTTGGGGACTTCGCGGACCGTGCGGTGTATGTGGTGGACGTCGCGCTGGCGGAGGAGGATGCGCAGGATCTCATCTTCGCGCGCGTCGTCTCGAAGCTGCGCGAGCATCTCGAGCGGCGCGATCTGGGCGTGACGCACGTCGTCGTGTTCGTGGACGAGCTCAACAAGTATGCGCCGGCCGACGGACCCGACACGTACGTGCGGAAGATGCTGCTCGACATCGCGGAGCGTGGCCGGTATCTGGGGCTCGTGCTCTTCAGCGCGCAGCAGTTCCGCTCGCAGGTCCATCGCCGCGTGGTAGGGAACGCGGGGACCTCGCTCTACGGACGGATGGATGGCGATGAGCTCGCGACGCCCGGCTACGCCGTGCTGAGCGCTGCCACGCGCACGAAGCTCGCAACGTTGTCGAAAGGACAGCTGATGGTTCGGCACCCGCATTTCACACAACCGATCTTCGTCTCCTTCCCGCGCCCCGCGGTGATGCGCGGGCGCGATGGCATGGAGCGCTTTCCGCAAGCGGCAGATGTGCCGCTCGACGTGGGCGTGCTGCATCAGCTGCGCCGCTTCGAGCCGGCGCTCACGCTCGCGTGGGTGCAGGATGTCATCGGGCTATACGAGGAGGAGGATGTGTTGCGCGCGCTGCACGCAACGCTCGCCCACGCGCCCGAGAAGGCCGGCGCGTACTTCAAGGCGCAGTTCCGCAAGATCGTGGGCGCGGCGCCCGCGCCGGCGGTGGCGCGCACGCCGCTCCGCGCACTCCCGGATGATGATCCCTACGCGATCTGAGCCGGCGGCGCGCCGGCTTGCTCGCGCACTCGTACTCTCTGCAGCGCTCGTCGCCGGTGCGTCGACGCGTGCGCGCGCGCAGCAGCCGGTGATGCTGCGCATCCAGCCGCAGGTCGGCGACACGATGTACACGCGCTTCGAGCAGACCGTCGAGATGATCGGCACGCGGAACGTACACGCCGTCGACACGACGATGACGTCGCGGATGAACATCATGATCCTCTCGCACTCGCTCGTGCAGGCGAGCGACCGGCACGGCACGACGATCATGGCGATCACCGACTCGGTCGCCATGGAGGGGCACGGCACCGGCGCGAGCGCGCCGTCGGAGACCATTCGCCGCGCGATGCAGGGACGTCAGGCGCAGCTGCACATCGCGCGCGACGGCTCGGCCGAGCTGATCGCCTCGTCCGACGATGTGAGTCCCGAGGTCGAGGCGCTCTACTCGGGAATGCCGGCCACGCTCCCCGAGCGCCTGGTCAACATCAACGCGACGTGGGAGCGCACGGCCTTCATTCCAGTGAGCCAGCAGAGCGACTCCGCGCACTCGGCGAAGGTGCATACGACGTACAAGCTCGACTCCCTCTCATCGAACGGGGCGTACGCGTACATCTCGATTCACGGCACCATCTCGCGCGACAGCGCGGCGGCGCTGGTGTCGGAATCGCTTCGCGTCGGCTCGACGGGGACGGTGACGGGGCACATGACCATGGACCGGAAGCGCGGCTGGTGGATCCAGTCGGAGATCGCGATCACGATCAAGAGCATGGTCACGCGGATCATCGAGCCGGTGTCCTCGATGCTGGTCCAGACGCACATCGTGCAGTCGATGCAAACCAGGATCGCCCCGTAACCATCGTTTCTCCTCGACATTGCCTATCCCCAAGCTGGTAGCGGGGTTACGGCTGCTCCACTAAATTTCCGTTGTGCGCCTCGTACACCTCGCCGACCTACATCTGGGCTTCCGGCAGTACCATCGGCTCACGCCAACCGGAATCAATCAACGCGAAGCGGACGTCGCGCACGCGTTCCGACGCGCCATCGATCGCGTCATCACGCTCGCGCCCGACATCATCGTCATCGCGGGCGACGTGTTCCACACCGTGCGTCCGATGAACCCGGCGATCATCGACGCCTTTTCGCAGTTCGCGCGTCTCACTGCCGCGCTGCCCGACGCGATCATCGTCATGGTCGCGGGGAATCACGACCGCCCACGTGCAACCGAGACTGGTTGCATCCTCAAGCTGTTCTCGCGGCTCGGGATACACGTCGTCGTCGATGAGCCGAAGCGGATTCAATTTCCCGATCGCGACCTCTCGGTCCTCGCGGTTCCCGACATTACGGGCCCGCGTCCCGAACTATCCCCCGATCCGTCCGCGCGGCACAACATCCTCGTGATGCACGGCGAGGTCGAGGGCGTGCTCCCGCACGGCGGCGATCGCGCCGCGATGGAGATCCCTCGCTCCGCGCTCGCCGCATCGCGCTGGAGCTACATCGCGCTCGGCCACTACCACGTGCATCAGCGCATCGAGAGCAACGCGTACTACTCGGGGTCGCTCGAGTACACGAGCACCGATCCGTGGGGGGAGCTGGATCAGGAAGCGGAGCTGCGGCTGCCGGGGAAGGGGTTCATCGAGTACGATCTCGACGACGCGAAGCACACCTTCCATCATATCTCACCGAGCCGGGCGCTGGTGAGCCTCGACTCGATCGCGGCGCGCGGGATGTCGGCGACGGAGCTCGACGTCGCGATCCGCACGGCGTGCGACGACTGCGATGGCGGCATCGACGAGAAGATCGTGCGGCTCGTCGTGCGCGACGTGCCGCGTCACATCGTGCGCGAGCTCGACGCGCGCGCGCTGCGCGAGCTCAAGCAGCGCGCCATGCACTTCCATCTCGACACGCGCCGCCCGGACGCGACGCGGCCGCAGGGGATCGGGGCGGGCTCGGGTCGCAGGCCGACGCTCGTCGAGACCGTGACCGCGTATCTGCAGCGCCGCCCACTCGACGAGGAGCTCGATCGCGCCGCGCTGGTGCAGCTGGGGCTCGAGTATCTCAAGCAGGCGGACGAGGTCGAGGCGGCGTCGGCTGCGGCGCCGAGGGAGTAGGTGCGACTCAACAGCGTCGCGCTGACGAACTTCCGGCAGCATGCCGATACCCGGATCGACTTCGATTCGGGGCTGACGGGTGTGATCGGGCCGAACGGCTCGGGGAAGACGACGATCCTCGAGGCGATCGCGTGGGCGATCTACGGGACGGCCGCAGCGCGCGGCACGCGCGAATCGATTCGCCACAACCGCGCGGGCGCGCGCGCAACCGTGCGCGTCGAGCTCGACTTCGCTCTCGGCGGAAATCGCTACCGCGTGGTGCGTGGGCTCACGAGCGCGGAGCTCTATCTCGACGGCGGCTCCGCGCCGATCGCGAGCTCGATCAGCGGCGTGACGGAGCTGCTCACGCGACGGCTCGGGATGACGCGCGAGGAGTTCTTCAATACGTACTTCACGGGGCAGAAGGAGCTCGCCGTGATGTCGGCGATGGGGCCGTCGGAGCGCGCGCAATTTCTTTCGCACGTCCTCGGCTACGAGCGACTGCGGAGTGCGCAGCAGCTCGAGCGCGTGAAGAAGAATGCGCTCGTGGCGCAGATCGGCGGGATCCGGCAGGGGATGCCGGATGCGGCGATCGTCGAGCGGCAGCTCGCGGACTCCGAGCGCCGGCTCGTGACGGCGAAGCAGCAGAGCGAGAGTGCTCGCGTGCGGCACAGCGCGGCCTCTGCCGTGCGCGAGGCGATCGCGCCGCGGTGGGAGCGCGTGCAGCAGGAGCGCGAGCAGCTCGTCACGCTGATGTCCGAGATGCGCGTGGCCGAGGAGGAGGAGCGGTCGATGGCGCGCGACATGTCGCGGCTCGCGAGGGATCTCGAGGAGATTGCGGCGGCGCGCGCGGAGCGCACGGAGCTGATGCGCGAGCTCGACTCGTACGGGGAGCTGCATGGCGAGTTCCAGCGGCTCGAGGTGCTCGCGCGCGAGGAGGGGAGGCGGCAGGCGCTGATCGAGA
>JALYSW010000120.1 GCA_030854615.1 Gemmatimonadota bacterium | reverse complement strand
GCCTCGAGGATGCTGACGGTGCCGCTGACGTTGTCGCCGGCGCCGGGGCCCCACGCGTCGCGATGTCCGCCGATGATCACGATCTCGTCGGGGAACTCGCTTCCCTTCACGATGCCGAAAGTGTCGTAGATGTGCTTGATGGCGTTCGTGGCCGAGTCGCTGCGCACGATGATGCGTGCTGCGACTGGGCCGGGGCCCGCATGGTAGCGGAACGGGAGACCGCCTTGCCATGCCTGCGGGATTTCCGCCCCGCGCACGCCCTTGAGCAGCGCAGCGGCATTCTTGTAGCTCGCGGGAATCACCGGGATGTGCGGCACCTTCATCTCGCTCAGCGGGATGCGCTTCGCGCCGGGGTGGCTCGGATAGCCGGGGGTGCTTGGATCTCCGTTGTCGTTCATCACGCTGCCGCGCTGCACGCCTGTCTCACCGCGCATCGGGCCTTCGGGGTAGACATCGCCGCGCACGTAGCCGTCATCGGCGGGATCGCTGTAGATGATGAGCCCGAGCGCGCCGCGCTTCTCTGCCTCGCGCGCCTTGATGCCGCGGTACGAGCGTCCGTAGCGCGCGATCGCGATCTTCCCCTTCACGGACACGCCCATCGAGTCGAGCTGTTTGTAGTCCTCGATCAACCCGTAGTTGACGTAGACGACCGGGCCGCTGACATCGCCGGTTCCACTGTAGCCGTTGGCGATGATCTTCTCGAACGCGGGGCCGCTCGTCGAGTCGCCCGCGACGGCGCCCTCGGCGAGATCGAGCGAGAGCGTATCGGGGGCGATGCGCCAGAGCTTGATCTCGGTGGTGTGTGGCATCCACACGTCGTAGGAACGCACTTCGGTTTGCAGTCCCCACGACTTCATCGCGTTGATGACGTAGTCGCGCGTGTGCTCCTGCGCGGGGGTGCCCGCGATGTGCGACTCCTTCGAGAGCTCGCGCGAATGATGGCGCGCGCTCGCGCTGTCGGGGCGCGCGGTGACCGTCGTCTCGAGCGCGCGCTCGGTACGCGCGGCGGCGGGAGAGTAGCCGGGCGTCGATGACGCCTGGGTTGTCTGGGCGCCGAGCGATGCGGCGGCGAGCGTGAGCGAGAGGGAGACACACATCGTACGACGCATCATCACGACCTTGGTTCGGGATTCGTTGTGGCTGCACGAGCGGCGCCATTGCGGCGCTTGTCGAATTGCATCGCGATGCGCTCCGGCGCCGCCTTGATCGCACTTTCCGTGTACATGCTCCGCGGATTCCAGAGCACCCATCCCTGCACGCCGTTCGCGTAGCCGGCCTCGATCTGCGCGCGAACCTCGGTCGCCGTGTAGTGCGGCGGCCCGAGGGTGAAGTCCTGATACCACGGCCGCACCGCAGCCGCACCAGCGACGCCGGCCGAGCGCCGGTGAACGTCCTTCAACCCGTGCGCGATGATCTCGTACGGATGTGCGTTCGGATTGCCGATGCCGTACGAGCCCGGATTGTAGTGTGACGGATACATCATCGGCAATACCACGTCCACGGTGCTCACGAACTGCTCCCACTTTTGCCCGATCCCCATGTCCGTCGTGTCGGTGGCGGTGAGCCCAAACACATCTGCCGTGACCGGAACGCCGAGCGACCGGAGGCGCGCGCGAGTGGTGAGAAGCTGTTCGCGAATCACCTGCGCGCGCAGTCGCCCGCGCGAGAGCGGGAAGGTCGCTTCGGAAACGAGCCGCTTGTCATCAGGGAATCGAACGTAATCGAACTGGATTTCGCTGAAGCCGAGATCGACGGCCTCGCACGCGAGGTCGGCGGCGTAGTGCCAGGGACCGTCCTGGTGCGGATCGAGCCACGGATTCCCCTTCTTGTCGCGCCACGGCATAGACGGATCGGCCTTCCGGCGAATCGCCCATTCGAGCTTCGTGCTCGCGAGCAGCGGATCCTTCGCGACGACGATGCGCGCGATCGGATAGATGTGATGCGCGCGCATCGAGTCGAGCATCGCGCGCAGCCGCGCGTGCGACATCGGGCGGTTGGTGTCCGCGCCGATCGCCTGCGCGAGTGGCACGCGCGACCGATAGAGGACGAAGCCGCGGTCATCCTTCACGTCGATGACGAGCGCGTTGACCTCTGTGCGGCTCGCGAGACCGATGAGCTCCCAACCGCGATCGCCGAGGGCGGCCCAGCGATTGACGTAGAGTCCGCGAACGACTTTCGGCTGGGGGACGAGCGGGGGGCGGAGCTCGGGAAGCGAGTCGGGCGAGGTGACGCGCGCGGGTTTCGGGCAGAAGTTCGGCTGCGAGGGCGGCGCGGCGGCCGAAGCGGGCGCGGTTGGCGGCGTAACGGGCTTCGACGCCTGCGCGGCGCCTGTCGATGCGGCTGCGGCTGCAACGAATGTGAGCGAGAGTGCGCGACGACTGAGGAGCATCCCACAATCTATGTCGGCACCACCTTGACCGCTCACGGCCGCGCGCTACGTTCGCTGCTCCTCCCCTGCCCGATCGTCAACACCGAGCTGCCCTCCAAAATGATCTCGATCGCGAATCTCCGCACTCTCGCCTGCGTCGCCTGCGCCTCCGTCGCCGTCGCATCCCAGCCGCTTTCCGCGCAGCGTGCCGGACGCCCCGATTGGTCCGCACGCTACCAGGCGATCGTCACCGAAAAGGGGCAGAAGGCGGACAGCGTGCGGCTGCACGAGCTGTTCGCACTCGACTGGGACTACGGGAACATCGAGTATCCCGAGGGCGCAACCTACTCCGGCTACAAGGGGCAGAACGATCGGTGGACCGACCAGTCGCTCGCAGCGATCGCGCAGCGGAAGAAGGAGTTGCAGGGACCGCTGGCGGTGATCACGTCGATCGATCGCGCGTCGCTCGCGCCCAACGATCAGCTCAACTACGATCTCTTCCGCCGCGGCGCGGAGGACAACATCGCCAGCACTCGCTTCCCCGGCGAGTACCTCTCGATCGACGCGCGCAGCGGACCGCAGCTCCTGTCGCAGGCGATGGAGCTGAATCCGAATACGACGGTGAAAGACTACGAGGACATCGTGTCCCGCGTCGACGGGCTCGGCGCCGTCGTCGATCAGACGATCGTACTGCTGCAGAAGGGGCTCGACGCGAAGATCACCGCGCCGCGCATCACGCTGCGCGATGTGCCCGACCAGGTGAAGGGGTTGCTCACCGCCGATCCGATGCAGAGCCCCGTGCTCGTGATGTTCACGCGATTCCCGGCGAGCATTCCCGCGGCGGAGCAGAAGCGGCTCACGGCCGCGGCGGTGAAGGCGTACACGGAGAAGGTGAAGCCCGCGTACCAGCGGCTCTACACCTTCCTCACGACGAAGTACATCCCGGGCGCGCGAGAAACGGTTGGCATGAGCGCGCTCCCCGACGGCGCCGCATGGTACGCGTACAACGTGCGCATTCAGACGACGACGAACCGCACGCCCGAGCAGATACACGCGACGGGACTGGCCGAGGTGAAGCGGATTCGCGGGCAGATGGACAGCGTGATGAAGTCGATCGGCTACAAGGGGACGTTCGCGGAGTTCACGAACTTCCTGCGTACGGATCCGAAGTTCTTCTTCACGGACAGCGCTGATCTCGTGCGCGCCTATCGCGACATCGTGAAGCGCATCGACCCCGAGCTCATCAAGCTGTTCGGACATCTGCCGCGGCTGCCGTACGGCGTGACGACGATCCCGTCGTACGCCGCGAAGTCGGCGACGACGGCGTACTACCAGCCGGGATCGTACGAGGCGGGGCGGCCGGGCTACTACTACGTGAACACCTACGCGCTCAACACGCGCCCGAAGTGGGAGATGGAGGCGCTGTCATCGCACGAGGCGGTGCCGGGACATCATCTGCAGATCGCGATCTCGCAGGAGCTCACCGACTTGCCGAATTTCCGGCGCTACGGCGGCTACACGGCGTTCGTCGAGGGCTGGGCGCTCTACTCCGAGAGTCTTGGGCCGAGCATTGGGCTCTACAAGGATCCGTACTCGAAGTTCGGGCAGCTGACCTATGAGATGTGGCGCGCGATCAGGCTCGTGATCGACACGGGGATCCACGCGCAGGGGATGTCACGCCAGGACGCGATCGACTACTTCGAGGCGAATTCGGCCAAGACGCACAACGATATCGTGGTCGAGGTCGACCGCTACATCACGACGCCGGGGCAGGCGCTCGCGTACAAGACGGGGGAGCTCAAGATCAAGGAGCTGCGCGCGTACGCGGAGCAGCAGTTAGGGGAGAAGTTCGACGTACGGGAGTTTCATGATCAGGTGT
>JALYSW010000045.1 GCA_030854615.1 Gemmatimonadota bacterium | reverse complement strand
GCCCCGCGGCCGCACAGAACGCGCCGGCGCCGCAGCTCGTCGCCACGGCGCGCCCTGCGGGCACCGACGACGCGCGCGACGACGCGATCGAGAAGCTGTCGACGTTTCTGACGAAGTATCCATCGAGCACGCTGCGTCCCGGCGCGCTCTTCCAGCTTGGCGAGTTGCTCGTTCGGCGCGCCGATGAGAACTTCGCGACGGCGCAGCGCGCTGGCGGCGAGGTGCCCGATCGCCCCGACTACGCGCCCGCGATCTCGCGCTACGAGGAGCTGACGGGGAAGTTCGCAACCTTCCCCCGCATCGACGCTGCAGCCTACACGCTCGGCACGCTCTACTTCTCGCAGCAGCGCAACGCCGATGCGGCACGGATGTTCGAGCTGGTTACTTCGAAGGAGCAGTCGCACTTCCGTCCGGAGGGTTACTTCCGGCTGGGTGACGCGGACTTCGAGCTCGCCGCCAAGCTTCGCGGCGAGCCGCGCAAGGCGATGTTCGTGAAGGCGGCGTCGGCCTACGAGAGCGCGACGAAGATCGCGCCATCGAATGGCGACATCTATTTTCTGTCGCTCTACAAGCTTGGATGGGCGTACTACAATCAGGCGACGCAGACCAGGCAGCCCGAGTATCAGCAGGCGGTGGAAGTGTTCGGACGGCTCGTCAGCGAATACGACAAGCTTTCCCCCGAGCAGCAGGCACGCCTCGGACTGCGTGGCGAAGCGATCGAGTACATGGCGGTCGCCCTCACGCAGACGGGCGGCGCGGATGCCGCGCTCCGCTACTTCGGCACGCACCCGGCCTCCAGCTTCAAGCTTCCCGTGCTCCGTCGTGTGGCATCGGGGCTTCGCGACCAGGGCGACTTCGTCCGCGCGATCGACGCCTATCGCGCGGTACTCGCCGAGTCACCGGCGGATACCGGTGCGCTCGGCGTGCAGCGCGAGATCGTCGACATCTATCAGAACCGCGTGCTCGAGCCGGACAAGGCGCAAGCCGCTCGCCTCGAGCTCGTCGATCGCTTTGCACCGAACTCCGTGTGGGCGAACGCAAACGCGCCGCTGCGCGACAGCGCGCAAGCGGCTCGCGAGAACGCGCTGCGCCAGAGCGGGCAGTACAGCCTCTCGCGCGCGCAGGATGCGAAGGACAAGAGGGACAAGTCGAAGTTCGCCGAGGCGGCCGATCTCTACGGCCGCTACATGAGCGAGTTCTCGACGAGCGACAGCGCGCAGGCCGTCGATCTGCTCTACGGCGAGGCGCTGTTCGCCGAGGGGGAGTACTTCAGGGCTGGAACCGAGTACTCGCGCGCGGCATACGCGTACAAGAACGATCCGAAGTTATCGCAGCAGGCAGGGCAGGACGCGATCGTGGCATTCGACTCGGCCACCGTGCGCACGAAGGACGACAAGGCGAGCCAGGATTCGTTGTTCGCCGTCGTCGATCGCTACGTCGCCGCGTTCCCCGCGACCGACGTTGCGCACCACGCGCTCATCGAGAAGGGCAAGCGCGCGTCCGAGGCGAAGCGGTGGGATGTGATGGCCTCGACCTTCAAGACGTACGCGGACAATTATCCGAACGATGCGTACACGCCGACGGCGCAGAAGCTGATCGGCGATGCGCTCTACAAACAGGGACTGTACACCGAGGCGCAGGGGCAGTGGGAGAACGCGCAGGCGATCGCGATCAAGTCGGGAAAGAAGGCGCTCTCGGATACGATCAACCTCGTACGCAATGCTGCGGCGGTGACGTACGGCGATTCGCTCGTGAAGGCAGGCAACTATCGTGAGGCGGCGGAGGCCGTGTACGTCGCGTTCGCCGATCGCAATCCGACTTCGGAGCGCGCGCCGGACGCGCTACGCAACGCGATCGAGACGTACGTGCTCGCCGACAGCGTCGCGCGCATCAAGGGCGACAAGAATGCATCGAACGCCGCGAAGCAGCGGGCCTTCGAGCTCTCCCAGCGCCTCGTGTCGACGTACCCGACGTACAAGTACCGCGTACAGTACCAGGCGCTCCAGACGCAGTTGCTCGCCGATCTCGGCAAGCGTGATGAGTCGGCGGTCGCGCTCGAGACGCTGATCCGCGAGAATCCGACTTGGCCTGGGCGCGCGGATGCGATGGTGCGACTCGCGGTGGACTACGACTCGCTCGCGAAGCCGAAGGAGGAGGCCGCCGCGTACGAGCGCTTTGCTGCGGCGTATCCGAGGGATCCGCGTGCGGCCGATGCGCAGTACAACGCGGGCGTCACCTATCTGCAGGCGGCGGACACCGCGAGCGCGATTCGCGCGTACGGCACGTTCGCCGCGGCGCACCCACGCGACCAGCGCACCGGCGGCGCGCAGGCGACGCGCGTCGCACTCATCAAGGCCGGCGGCAACATCGCCGCGGCGAACGTCGAGCTGGCGAAGCTGTGCGCCCGTCCGACCGCAGAGATCAAGACGCAGTGCGCCGCGCGTCTCGGCGAGGCCGAGTTCGCGGTGGGACGCTCGATGTTCCCGCGCTACCAGGCGCTCAAGCTCACCATCCCGCTGCGCGTGAATCTCACACGCGCGGGCGTCGCACGGTTGTCCGCGCCGAAGCGGAAAATGCTCGCCGACATGTCCGTGCACTTCACGAAGGCGATCGCGAGCGGTGACCCGACCTGGCTCTCGGCCTCGTCGTACTACGTCGGGCTCGCACAGTGGGAGTACGGGAATTATTTGGCGAATCTCACGTTGCCGAAGGATCTGACCGACGAGCAGCGCGCGGCGGCGCAGGCGGGTTCGGCGCGCCAGGCGGAGGAGTATTACCAGGCGGCGAACAAGCTCTGGCAGACGCTCGTCGACAAGGCGGCGACGGACAAGTTCGACAACGCGTGGGTGCAGCGCGCGAAGGATGCCGTGGGGGGCAAGGTCGATGCCGCGCCTCCGGCCGCATCGCTCGACCGTGATGCACGTGGCAACGGAGGTGCGTCGTGAGTCGTTTCGCGCGTGTGGGATGCGGCGTCCTTATGGGTGTCGTGATGATCGGTGCGGCATCGACGCTGAGTGCCCAGCAGAAGGGTCCTCCGCCGAAGAAGGGGCAAGCGATCGAGATTCGCGGACAGGTGCCGACGCCGCAGGTAGTGACGGTGCGTCCACGCGAGGTCCCGACGTACGATCGCCAGCTACTCGCGCCGGCGTTCTACAATGGAACGGGAAGCACGACGTCACAGGCTGCGGTGCAGCTCGTGCCGGAGAGTCAGGTGCGCGGAACGACGGCGCTCGACACCCTCCCCGCGGGGATGGCGCACGAGGGCGGCGTTCCGACTGTCGGTCCGCTGGCGGTGCATCCCGACTCGATGCGCAACGTCCGCGATACGGCCGCTACGCGGGCAGGGGCGAGCACCGCGGAGATCGAAGCGATGCGTCACGAGCTCGCGATGCGGAGAGCGCGCCTCGACTCGCTGCAGCGGATACTCAATCTGCAGATGCAGTCGCCGGTGGGACTCGGTAAGGCGCCGCCGGAGCCGGTGAAGCGAATGAGCGCGGCCGATTCCGCAGCGCGCGTGCAGGAGATCGAGTCGATTCGCCGGGAGCTCGAATACCGCAAGCAGCGTCTCGATTCGCTGAGGCGGGAAGTGGCAAAGATGGGAAGAGGGGGAACGCCGGTTCCGTTGAAGAAGAAGACGACCACGGATTCAACCGCCGCGTCGCCAACGACGCCACGCGGCCGCAAATGATGATGCCCGCTGGAACTTTCGCTGAGGACACAGGTCGATGAGCAATCTGATCGAGTATTTCCGTAGTGGCGGTCCGATCATGTACCCCATTCTCTTGGTGGCGCTGGTCGGTCTCGCCGTGTTCGTCGAGCGATTCTAC
>JALYSW010000018.1 GCA_030854615.1 Gemmatimonadota bacterium | reverse complement strand
CGCACGGCGGGGTCGCTCGAATCGTGGCCGAGAATACCGAGCGACGCAGCGTCGAGCGCGAAATGTTGCCCTTCGATCGCGGGCATGCCGATCCACCGCGCGGCCAGGACGCACCCAAACTGGCCATGGGAAAAGAGCGCAACGTTGCCGCCGAGCACGAGCAGACGCGCGATGAGCCGATCGGCGCGCTCTGACACGTCCGCCGGCATCTCGCCGCCAGGACAGCCGTCCCGAAACAGATTCCAGTCCGGCCGTCCCTTGCGAATGTCCACGGAGCGCTGTCCTTCGTAGTCGCCGTAGTCCCACTCCGCCAAGTCCGGTTCAATCTCGGCCGCCGGCCCAAGTCCGGCCAACTCACACGTCTGCCGCGCGCGTTGCCGCGGGCTCGTCAGCACACGAGTGAACGTGAGCGCTCGGAGGAGCGGTTCGAGTGCGCGCGATTCATCCTCGCCGTGCCTGGTCAACGGAACGTCCGTGCGGCCGGTATGCTGGCCGGAAAGGGACCACTCGGTCTCGCCGTGTCGAATGAAGTAGAGCTGTAGCAGCTGACGCGCGTGGGCAATCACGAGCCCGCCCTCGTCGTGACGCCCGGGTTGGTCTCCATCGCGGCGGTGTATTCGCCGCGGAGCGCCGCGCGATTGCACTGCGCTCGATGGAGCAACGCTCGCTGCGCCGGCGCTCGGTGCGCCTCGTCGCCGCCCCAGATTTCCAGTGCCGGCTGCTGAAGGGCGCGGCTAAAGGAAAACGTCAGCGCCCACGGCAGGACTGATGTCGGTCCCTTGAATCTGACGTGCATGGCGTTCAAACGGGCGGAGGCCAGCTCACTGGCTTGGCCGCCCGACAGGAACGCAATGCCGGGGACGGCCGCGGGCACGACGCGCAGAAGACAGCGCACGGTGGCGTCGGCCACCTCGTCCACGCTTTGTTGCGTGGCGCAGGCCAATCCCGGCAACACCATGTTGGGCTTCAGAATCATCCCCTCCAGCATCACACCCTGGACGGCGATCTGATCGAACACGCGGTGCAGCACTTCCTCCGTGACGATGCGACAGCGCTCCAGCGTGTGATCGCCCGTCATGAGCACCTCGGGCTCGACGAAGGGGACGAGTCCGGCCTCCTGGCACAACGCGGCATAGCGCGCCAGCGCGTGCGCGTTCGCCTCGATGCAGGCGCGGCTGGGTAGCCCGTTGCCAATGGCCAGCACTGCACGCCACTTGGCGAAACGGGCGCCCAGCTGCCCGTAGGCCTGGAGCCGCCCGCGCAACCCGTCCAGCCCCTCGGTGATCCGTTCTCCGGGATGACCGGCGAGGTCTTTGGCCCCGAGGTCGACCTTGATGCCGGGAATGATTCCCGCGGCGATGAGGACCGTGATGATGGGCGTGCCGTCGGTCGTCTTCTGCCGGATGGTCTCGTCATACAGGATCGCGCCGCTGATGCAAGTCCCAAGCTCCGGAGTGGTCACGAGCATTTCCCGATACGCTCGGCGAGCCTCTTCGGTCTGCGGGATGCCCGCGCTGGCAAAGCGCTTGTTGCAGGTTCCAGTGCTCTCGTCCATCGCGAGCACTCCCTTGTCATTAGCGACCAACGCCCTGGCGGTGGCTCGAAGCTCATGCTCGTTCATGTGTGCTTTACTCGCTCCATTTCCAGTTCCGAATCTCCGGCATGTCCTGGCCGTGCTGATTGATGTACTGCGTGTGTTCGATGAGCTTGTCGGCCATCAACTGCTTCAGATATGCCCCCGGGCCGCCCAGGTGCGGCACCCGATCGACGACGTCCTGGACCAGGTGGAATCGGTCGAGGTCGTTCTGCACCCGCATGTCGAACGCTGTGGTGATGGTGCCCTCCTCCTTGTATCCACGAACATGCATCTTGTGATTGGTCCGACGGTAGGTGAGCTGGTGCACCAGCCACGGGTAGCCGTGAAAGCCGAAGACGACGTGCTTGTCGGTAGTGAAGAGCGAGTCATAGTCGGTGTCGCTCAGCCCGTGCGGGTGTTCCGACTTGGGCTGCAGCTTCATCAGATCGACGACATTGATGACACGGATTTTCAGATCCGGGAGGTGCTCGCGCAGGATGGACACCGCGGCGAGAATCTCCAGCGTGGGCGTGTCGCCGCAGCAGGCCATGACGACGTCCGGCTCGCCGCCCTGGTCATTGCTGGCCCACGGCCAGATTCCAATGCCTTCGGTACAGTGCACGACGGCAGCGTCCATCGTCAGCCACTGTGGCATCGCGTGCTTGCCCGCCACGACGACGTTGACGTAGTGCCGGCTGCGCAGGCAGTGATCGATGACCGACAACAGACAGTTGGCATCGGGCGGGAGATACACGCGAACGATGTCTGCTTTCTTGTTCACGACGTGATCGAGAAAGCCTGGATCCTGATGCGTGAAGCCGTTGTGATCCTGCTGCCAAACGTGAGACGCGAGCAGATAGTTGAGCGACGCAATCGGCCGACGCCACGGCAATTCCCGCGTCACCTTCAGCCACTTGGCGTGCTGGCTGAACATCG
>JALYSW010000013.1 GCA_030854615.1 Gemmatimonadota bacterium | reverse complement strand
GCCTCGCCTCACGGTTACCGTCCTTGTCGCGAAACTTCACCAGGATGTAGAGCAGCAGCGCCTCGACAAGAATGAAGACGGCGATGCCCATGTACAGCAGCTTGCGCGTGAGCAGATCGATCGAGTGCCCAAAATCCGAGTGGGCACCGAAGATGGTGTTCGGGGCGAACGAGTTGCAGGCTGTGAGCCCGACGGCGAGTAGCAGCGCGAGTGCCGGCGTCAGCCGGCGCATGCGGAGATCACGGGTCATCCCGAATCCTTGCTATGACAATGGGCGGCGCCAAAAGAGCGCACCTGATGAGCAACGAGTGAAAGTATGGCGATTTGACGTGCAGCACAAGCAAAAGGGACTGAGTGGAAATCCACGAGAAGTCGTGCAATATCGCGATATGTCGGCGCTATTCGACCGTCTCGAGGCGCGCGTTCGGTCGTTCCTGCCGCCCTCGCTTCGATTGCGGCTCCCCATTGAGACGAACGATGTCTGCCGTGAAGTCGAATCGTCCGGAAAATAGCGAGGAGCCGATGCCGTAGGAATCGACCGGCACGCCGGCCTCCTCGAAGGCGCGAATCTTCTCGACGGTGAACCCGCCGGACACCATGATCTGGACGTAGTCGAATCCCGCCGCATCGAGTGCGCGACGTACGTTCCAGACCAGCTGCGGATTCACGCCCGTGGGTTTGAACGCACCCATCTGCGGGATGATCGAGCTGTCGACGAGATTCTCCGACGTGTCGAGACGCACCGCCCATAACCGCCCGTCCATCGCGCGCGCGACTTCGAGACTGGTGCGCACGCAATCGTTCTCGTAATCAACCAGCGTGATGATCTGCACCGTCGGATCGATGTACTCGGCGAACTTCTCCGTGGCGAGCACGGTGTCGCCGTCGTAGGCGGCGATGAGAGCGTGCGGCACGGTGCCGATCCCCGTCGAGCCCCACCAGCTCGCCTGCGCATCCGTCGAGACACCGATCGCGCCCGCGATGTGCGCCGCGTAGCCGTCGCCCGTCTGCACGAGCCAGTGGTCGTGTCGCGCGGGGAAGAACATCACGGTCTTGGGATGCGCGGCGTCGACGACGGCGCGGGTGTTGGTGCCGACGCGCGTGCGGCGGGAGAGTACGCCCAGATAGAGGGTCTCGAGGTGCGCGAACATCTCGTACGGACCGTCGATCGTCATCACGGTCTCCCACGGCTCGATGTGCTCACCATCGTAGAGCGCGCGCACGGTGAGGGCGCTCCAGTCGTCGGCGCAGAGCCTGAGGATCGCGATCGCCTCATCCATGCCGCCGAGGTACGCCTGCGCCTTGCCGAAGACCTGCATGGTGACGCGAGAGGCGTGGTTGTCGGCGAGGAGGATCTCGCGCGCGCGAACGAAGTACTTGTCGGAGTAGTAGCCCTCTCGCATCCGCTCCACGGGGAGGTGAAAGACGGAGGGGTCGAGTCGGGTCCGGCGAGGAGTGGCCATCGGTCATGGAAACTATCCGAACCCGCTCACTGGCGGCAACCGGCGCGGGGGGGGTATTCTGACAGCGATGTCCATTCTCGAAGCGCACCTCATCTGTTCTCTGCTGGTCGTGATCGATCTGGTCACTCGAGCGCTGCGCTTCCAGTGGATTCTCGCGGGACTTCGCACGCCGGTGTCCTTCCGCGACGCGTTCGTGATGACGACGGTCGCGGACGCAGCGGCGGCGATCACGCCGAACCGGATCGGCGCGGAGCCCGCGCGTTTGGCGGCGGCGGCGGCGGCCGGGGTGCCGGTGACGGCGGCGTTCGTGGGGGTCACCTTCGAGCTTCTGGTGACGGCACCGGTGACCGGAGCGGCGGCGGGGTGGCTCGCGTTGATCTATGCGCCGAGGTGGTGGCACAGCGCATCGCCGCTGCTCGCGGCGACGGTGCATCGGACGTGGCCGGTGATCGTGGTGCTGGTAGTCGTGGGGATCATCGGCTTGATCGTGCTGCGGCGTGCGATGCCGAAGATGTCGCATACGGTGCGGCGCAACACGCGGCGCGCGTGGGCATATGCGCGGCGGATGCCGGCGTGGCCACTGCTGGCGAGTGTGCCGCTCACCTTGCTTGGTCTCGCCGCGCGCGTGGCGATTCTCCCCGTTCTGGCGCTGACGCTGCCGTTCCCGCCGCCGATGGGACCCCTCGCCTTCGGGTCGTTCGCGCTGCTCTACGCGCAGATCCTCGTGCCGACGCCGTCGGGCGCCGGTCTCATCGACATCGGCTTCGTCGGCGGCGCGGTCGGCAATCTGGGCGACCACCACAAGCAGCTGCTGCTCATCTGGCGCTTCTACACGCTCTGGGCGGTGGTGGGGATCGGAGCGATCGTCGCGGTGCGAGCGTACGGCACGGTGGCGGTGGCGGCGCTGACGAGATGGTGGGAGAAGAAGCGGGATATCAGCCAGATTTAATAGCGAATCGAAACTAATATGTCGAATTTGGCGGATTCGGTCAAAAACTTCGTATCGTAGCATATATCCTGCGCGTCCACAGGAAGGCGATCGGTGCATCCACCGGTCGCCGCTGCACGCCCGTGCGTGCATCTCCCAACGTCGACGAGGTTGTATGCGCAGTATCATGTTCGCCGGTGCCATCCTGGCGCTCGTATCCGCACCGCTGGCCGCCCAGGGCTCCATCGATTCCACAGGACATTGGGAACTCGGGATCTATCCGACCGGACGCAAGCTCACGTACGATCTTGCCGCGAAGCACGAGTGGGGCGGCGGCGGAACGGTGGGCGTCGGCTATCGCTTCACGAACGTCATCTCGTTGAATGCGGAATTCGTCGGTGCGTGGATCCCGCAGCTCAACACCGTGTCGCAGGGGCAGGCGAACGAGCTGCTGCCGACGCTCGCGCTGCAGCTGCAGATCCCCGGCAATCGCTTCAGCCCGTACGTCGTCCTCGGTGGCGGCCACGAGAGCTTCCACTTCGAGGCGCCGGTCGTTCCGGGAACGAACAACCTGAAGTTCTGGACGGGACATGCGGGCGTCGGCTTTCGGCTCAAGCTCGCGAACTGGGCCGCGATGCGCACCGAAGCGAACGCGCAGGTCAGCGGACATCGCCCTTCCTGGGGTGCGTTCAGTGGCGTGTCGTTCTATCCATGGGCGCGGAAGTCGCCGCCGATCATCACTGTGGCGCCTCCGGTCGTGACGCACGATACGGTCACCGTTCGCATGGTCGACACGCTGGTGCGGGTCGACACCATGCAGGTGAACACGCACACGCAGATCACCACGAGCGACACGGTCACGAAAGTCGTGAAGGGACGCGACGTGATCCTCGTGCTGCGCGACGCGAACTTCGACGTCGGCAAGTCGGTGCTTCGTCCTCGTGCCCGTGCGACGCTCGACTCGCTGGCGCGTGAGCTCAACCGTCCCGCCGCACGCTCGGTGAACATCGCGATCACGGGGTACACCGACAGCGTGGGAACCGATGCGTACAACATGAAGCTGGGCATGGCGAGAGCCCAGAGCGTCGAGACGTATCTGGCCGCGCACGGCGTCGATGCGTCGCGGATGGCTGCGGACAGCAAGGGTAAGGCGGATCCCGTCGCGCCGAATTCGACTGCCGCCGGCCGCGCGCTGAACCGGCGTGTGGAGATCGGCAGGCAGCCGTAGGGAACGTCCGGGCGACTCGGCGCCCGCGTACAGAGCAGTGCAGAACGGCGCGGACAGTCCATCGTCCGCGCCGTTCTGCGTGCTGACGCCTCGCGCGGATCGCTGCTAACTTTGCGTGGCCATCCACCGCGTGCCCGGAGTGATTCGTGCTCGACCGTTCGCGATCTGTCCGCCGCGCCATGCGCGGCGCCTGCTGCGCCGTCGGGGTTGCGCTGCTCGGCGCCGCGCCCGCGCCGAAGCCGCTCGGCCTCGCGTACCACATCGCGATGCCGGATCCCGCAAGTCACTACTTCGACGTCGAGCTCCGGATCTCCGGCATTCACGCGGACTCGCTCGATCTCCAGCTCCCCGTATGGTCGCCCGGCCGTTACGCGCGAATGGACTTCGCGCGCAATCTCCAGCATCTGGTCGCCACGAGCGCCGCAGGGAAGCCGGTCGCGACCGAGGAGGTGAACGGCTCGCTCTGGCGGCTGCGTACGCACGGCATGATTGACGCGCGAATCAGCTATCGCGTGTTCGCGAATACGCTGTCGGGCACGTTCAGCGTGCTCGACACCGCGCACGCGAACTGGAACGGCGCCTCGCTCTTCATCTACGTCGTTGGCCACAAGCAGGATCCGGTGCATCTCACGGTCGCGGCGCCGTCCGGCTGGAAAGTGATGAACGGCGCGGCGGCCAACTTCGAGCAGCGCGACTTCGACTTTCCGAACTACGACCAGCTCATCGACACGCCCACGGAGGTCGCGCCCTCGATCTCGCTCGACAGCTTCACCGTCGACGGACGACTCTATCGCGTGATGCTGCACAACAACGGTGCTCTCGATTCGGGGATGCGCATGCGCCTCGTGCGCGGTGTCGAGCGAATCGTTCATCAGGAGAACGGCGTGCTCGGTCCGCCGCCACTCACGATGTATACGTTCATGAGCAACACCGGCTACAAGGGCGGTGACGGAATGGAGCATCTCTACTCCACGCAACTCATCTTCCCGCACCCGCTCGCCGACTCCGGCGCCGTCGATCGCGTTCTGGAGGCCGGGGCCCACGAGTACTTTCACGTCTGGAACGTGAAGCGCATCCGCCCTGCGCTCCTCGGTCCGTTCGACTACACCTCCGAGCGCTATGAGCCGAGTCTGTGGGTGGCCGAGGGGTGGACGGAGTACTACGGGATCATCTCGCGCGAGCGTGCCGGACTCACGCGTCCCGAGCAGCTCTACGAGACGCTCGGCGAGGACATCACGTACGACCTGACGAGCCCGGCACGCACGTGGATGTCGGCGCGCCAGGCGTCGATGCACGCGCCGTTCTTCGATGGCGGCGCGCAGCCGATGGCGGTGGATGAGCCGCATAGCTTCATCAGTTATTACACGAAAGGCGAGGGGCTCGCGCTGGTGCTGGATCTCGAGATTCGCGCGCGCACGCACGACGCGCGATCGCTCGATGATGCGTTGCGCGCGCTGAAGAAGCGGAGCTGGGACGCACCGACGGCGAGCTACTATCTGCAGGGACGCGGCTACACGGAGCTCGATGTCGAGCACGCGGCGAGCGAGGCCGCGGGGGCGAACCTGCACGACTGGTTCGCGCGTTATGTAGGTGGGACCGAGGATCCGCCGTTCGCCGAGGCGCTTGCGGGGGTGGGATTGAAGCTGACGGAGAGGGGGGACAGCGCGAGCCGCCGCAGCTACACGGTCACTCCCGATACCGGGGCCACGAAGGATGAGCTTGCGCGGCGCGCGCTGTGGCTCGCTCACGACGTGATGACATCGGTGCAATGACATGAAACGTCCGGTGATCTTCTGGGATGTCGATACTCAGCACGACTTCATGGACCCCGACGGGAAGCTGTACGTGAAGGGCGCTGAGCTCATCAAGCCGAAGCTCGCGCAGCTGACGCAGTACGCGCATGGGAAGGGGATTCAGATCGTCGCGTCGTCCGACGATCACCTGCTCGAGCACGCGGAGATCTCGGCGACGCCGGATTTCAGCGAGACCTTCCCTCCGCATTGCATGCGCGGGACGACCGGGGCGGAGAAGATCCCTGAGACTGCGCTCGTCTCGCCGCTCATCATCGAGCCGGCGCCGATCGGGCACGAGGCGCTGGTGCGGCAGCTGTCGTCGCACCAGGGCGATGTGCTGATCCGGAAGCATCGCTTCGACGTGTTCTCGAATCCGAACACGGGGGCGGTGATCGAGGCGTGGGATCCGACGGAGGTCGTGATCTATGGCGTGACGCTCGACTATTGCGTGAAGTACGCGATCGATGGGCTGATCGACATCGGGATTCCCAGCATCGCTCTCGTGCTCGATGCGACGAAGCCGATCGTGGAGAGTGCGGTGGAGGCGCTCGTGGGTGGATGGGTGAAGCAGGATGTGCGGATCGTGAGCACACACGACGTGGTGACCGGACGGATCGTCTAGGCGCGCGCTTCTTCGTTCCCGGGCCCACGGCGGTGCGCCCGGCGATCCTCCGCACGATGGCGCGGCCGATGGTCGCGCATCGCGGCGCGGAGATGCGCGCGCTGCTCGAGCGTGTATATGCCGCGCTGCCGCCGCTGTTCGGGACAGTGCGACCGGTGTACGTGGCGTCGGGCGGGGCGACGGGGACGATGGAGTCGGCCGTTCGGTGCGGGAGTCGTGGGCGGGTGCTGTCGCTCGTGTCGGGCGCGTTCGGCGAGCGATTCGCGCGCATAGCGGAATCGTGCGAGCGGAGCGTGACGCGGCTCGTCGCGCCGCCGGGAGAGACCGTGAGCGCGGATGCGCTCGCGGATGCGCTGGAGCATGGCGCGTACGACGCGGTGACTGCAGTGCACGTCGAGACGACAACGGGGGTGATGGCGGACATCGCGGCGTACGGGCGCGCGGCAGCGGTACACGACGACGTGATGCTACTGGTCGATGCGGTGTCGTCGGTGGGGGGGATGGAGGTCGCGATGGATGCGGCGGGAGTGGACGTCGTGCTCTCGGCGTCGCAGAAGGCGCTGGCGCTGCCGCCTGGGCTCTCCTTCATCTCGTGCTCGGCGCGGGCGATGGAGCGCGCACTGTCGCTGACCGATCGAGGGGTGTATCTCGACGTCGTACGCATGGATGAGTACTGGCGGCAGGGCGAGACGGCGGGGACGCCGGCGATCCCGCAACTCTTTGCGCTGGACGCGCAGCTCGAGGCTATCGGGCGCGAGGGGCTCGTGGCGCGGTTCGCGCGACACGCGGCGATGGCGGGCGCGGTGTACGAATGGGTGCGCGATCACGGCTCGCGGGCTGGCCGCACGAGCGTCGGGATCCTTGCGAGCGAGGAGCTTCGCGCGCCGACCGTCACCTGTCTCACCATCGCTGGCGATGCCGCGCGGCTCTCGCATCTGCTGCGCGTGCGCGGCTTCGAGGTTGGTGCTGGCTACGGCGCGTTGGCGGCGAGCACGATTCGCATCGGGCACATGGGAGATCACACGGTGCGCGAGGTGCGGGCGCTGCTCGCGGTGTTGGACGACGCGCTGGGGGAGCTGATTCCGTGGGAATAGCCTCCGCGCTCCACAGATGACACAGGAACCTGAGAGAAGGAGCGGATACAATATGAGCTCGCGGTTTCTCAATCCTGGAGCCATCGTCCGGCATCTCGCGAACCTTGAACGAAACGTTGGAATTTTCACGACAGTCTTCGGCGTTCTCTGCTTCATCAAGTGGTGGACGGGGCGGGCCGGCGATCCTCGTCACAGGATGTTTTGGGTTTTCATCGGCGGAACCTTCCTGCTGCCATTCGGCCTGCTGCTCGTACTCGCCGGGTACACGCTCGCATCTCGTCCCAGAACTCTCTGGCCGTTTCAGCTTCTCGTAATCGGGTGGCCGTGGCTACGATATCCATGGCTATTCAAGAGCTTTCCGTGGTTCTAGCTCAGGTAGCAGATGAGCTACGCACTCCCTTCACGTCAGCTTGGGCGAAACACATGGAACGCCTGCCGCGCTACGTGCCTCTCCTTGTGTTCGTCGCCTCCTCGGCCCTCGCCCAAACCCAACCGCGCGCCCGCGATCTCGGCGTTCCGTTCGACGGCACCCCCGGCACCTACAACGCGATCACCGACGTCGCGGGCGTCGAGGTCGGCGAGGTGACGCTGATCAGCGGGAGCGGGAAGCGCGTCGTCGGGAAAGGACCCGTGCGCACCGGTGTCACGGCCATCATGCCGCGCGGGCATCTGCGCGGCGACACCGTCTTCGCCGGATGGTTCACGCTCAACGGCAACGGCGAGATGACCGGGACCACGTGGGTCGAGGAGTCCGGCATGCTCGAAGGGCCGGTGATGATCACCAACACCTTCAGCGTCGGCACTGTGCGCGATGCCACGCTCGAATGGTCGATCACGCACGGCCGCACGTACGACTATGAGCTGCCGGTCGTCGGCGAGACGCTCGACAACTCGCTCAACGACGTCGCCGGCTTTCACGTCACGAAGGAGCACGTCTTCGCCGCGTTGGATGGTGCGCGCGGCGGCCCCGTGCCCGAAGGGAACATCGGCGGCGGTACCGGGATGATCTGCGGCGAGTTCAAGGGCGGCACGGGCACCGCATCACGCAAGCTCGCCGCCGCCGATGGCGGCTACACCGTCGGCGTGCTGGTGCAGTGCAACTATGGCATGCGACAGCTGCTGCACATCGCCGGCACACCGGTGGGCCAGGAGATCCCCGATCTCCTTCCGTGCTACGACACGCGCGACTCGCTTCCCGGCGGCGAACGCTGGGGGCGCTGCACCACGCCGCACGGCGCCACGAAGGACCAGGGGTCGATCATCATCGTCGTGGCCACCGATGCGCCGCTCCTTCCGCACCAGCTCAAGCGCATCGCGAAGCGCGCCTCACTCGGAATCGGGCGCAGCGGCGGCATCGGTGCCAACAGCTCCGGCGACATTTTCATCGCCTTCTCGACCGCGAACGCGACCTTCCGTCCGGACTCCGTTTCGGCCGTCTCGATGCTCTCCAACGACCTGATCTCACCGCTCTTCGAGGCGACGGCGCAGTGCGTCGAGGAGGCGATCGTCAACGCGCTGGTCGCCGCGCGGACGATGGAGG
>JALYSW010000437.1 GCA_030854615.1 Gemmatimonadota bacterium | reverse complement strand
TCTCTGTCTCCTCAGGCGCCGGTCGAGTACGTGCTGCCGCGACGGCTCGTGGTATCCTCGCCGCGGAAGATCCACACCTTCACGCCGATCGTGCCGAACGTCGTCTTCGCCGTGCTCGTGGCGTAGTCGATCTTCGCACGCAGCGTGTGCAGGGGCACTCGACCTTCGTGATAGCCTTCGACGCGCGCGATCTCCGCGCCGCCAAGCCGTCCGCCGCACTTGATCTTGATCCCCTGCGCCCCCGTGCGCATCGCGCTCTGCACCGCGCGCTTCATCGCGCGACGGAACGAGATACGCTGCGCGAGCTGGTGCGCGATGTTGTCCGCGACGAGCTGCGAGTCGAGCTCGGGATGCTTGATCTCTTCGACGTTGATGCCGACTTCCTTGCCCGTGAGCTGTGCCAGCTCATCGCGCAGCTTGTCGACTTCCGCTCCCTTCTTGCCGATCACGACCCCCGGACGCCCCGTGTGGACCGTCACGACGACCTTCCCTGGCTTGCGCTCGATCGTGAGATCGGAGATCGCCGCGTGCCCGAGGCGCGCGTGCAGATACTTGCGGAGCAGCTCGTCTTCCTTGAGCAGCGCCGGAAAGTCGCGATTGGCGTACCACTTCGAGCGATGCTCGCGCGTGATCCCCAGTCGGAAGCCGATCGGATTCGTTTTCTGTCCCATTACTTCCCTTCCTTCTCGGCAACCACGATTTCGACGTGGCTCGTCCGCTTGAAGATTGGCGTTCCGCGTCCCATCGCTGCCGGCATGAAGCGCTTGAGCTTCGGACCTTCGTTGATGATCGCGAGCTTGATGTAGAGACGGTCCGTATCCAGCGATTCGTTCGCCTCACGCGCCTTGAACTCCGCATTCGCAACCGCGGACTTCAGGGTCTTCGCGATCTGCTTCGCCGCATGCTTCTTCGAGAACGCCAGCAGCGCCAGCGCCTCGTTGACGTATTTGCCGCGAACCTGATCGATCACCAGCCGCATCTTGTACGGCGACTGGCGCGTGGTGCGCTGGAATGCGCGCACATCAGCCATGGCTACCTACCTCCCTTTGGTCCACCCGCGCCGCCACCCGACGGCGCCGGTGATGCCTTCTTGTCCGCCGCCTTGTTCCCCGTGTGCCCACGGAAGAGCCGCGTCGGTGAGAACTCGCCGAGCTTGTGCCCGACCATGTTCTCGGTGACGTAGACGGGGATGAACTTGTTGCCGTTGTGCACCGCGAAGGTGTGCCCGACGAACTCCGGCGTCACCGTGCTCGCGCGCGACCACGTTTTCATCACCCGCTTCTCATTCCGATCGTTCATCGCGCGCACCTTCTTCTGCAGCGCCTCGAGGACGTACGGACCTTTTTTTACGCTTCTCGCCATGGTGAGCTCTCGAAAGGACTAAAGACAGTGCTTACTGGGTCGCTTTGCCGCGCTTGCGGCCACGCACGATCATCCGCTGCGACGACTTCTTCTTGTTGCGCGTCTTGACGCCTTCCTTCTTGCCCCACGGGCTCACGACGTTGCGTCCACCGCGCGTACGTCCACCGTGCGGGTGATCCACCGGATTCATGACCTCACCGCGAACCTTCGGACGACGTCCCTTCCACCGCGTCTTTCCCGCCTTGCCCGCGCTCAGCAACTCGTGCTCCGAGTTGCCGACCTCGCCGATCGTCGCCAGGCAGTTGCCGTGCACCATCCGCATCTCGCTCGAGCCCAGACGCAGCGTGACGTACTCCCCTTCCTTCGCGACGACGTTCGCCGACATGCCGGCCGAGCGCGCCATCTGTCCACCCTTCCCGATCTTGAGCTCGATGTTGTGCACGTCCGTACCGAGCGGGATCTCGCGCAGCGGCAACGCGTTGCCGAGGCGAATGTCCGATCCCTTCCCCGACACGATCGAATCGCCCACCGCGAGCCCCTTCGGGTGCAGGATGTAGCGCTTCTCTCCATCGACGTACTCGATCAACGCGATGCGCGCCGAGCGGTTCGGATCGTACTCGATCTCTCGCACGGTGCCGACGATCGCGAACTTGTCGCGCTTGAAGTCGATCACGCGATACATCCGCTTGTGACCGCCGCCGCGACGACGCATCGAGATGTGGCCGTGGTTGTCACGTCCGCCCGACTTCTTGATCGGCTCGAGCAGCGACTTCTCCGGCGTCGACCGCGTGATCTCGCTGAAATCCGAGACCGTGCGGAATCGCGTGCCTTGCGTGACCGGCTTGAATTGACGAATGCCCATGACTTGGCTCAGCCCTCGAAGATGTCGATCGTGTCGATCGTTTCGCCCTCACGGAGCGTCACGACTGCCTTTTTCCAATGCGCCTTGCGACCGGCCGACTGCCCCATGCGCTTCGCCTTGCCGCGCTGGTTCGACGTCCACACCCCCGTCACGTGCACGGCGAACAACTTCTCGATCGCCTGGCGAATGTCGGGCTTCGTCGCATCGCGATGCACCTGGAAGGTGTACTCGCCGCGCTCCTGATACGCCGCCGAGCTCTGCTCGGTGACGATCGGGCGCACGATGGTCTCGTAGAGATTCGGCATCGTCTACTTCCCCTTCTTCTTCGGCTTCGCCGACTTCTTCGCGGCAGCCTTGGTGGCGGGCTTCTTCTTCGCGGCTTCCTTCTT
The DNA here is from genome assembly GCA_030854615.1 of Gemmatimonadota bacterium. Taxonomy (GTDB): domain Bacteria; phylum Gemmatimonadota; class Gemmatimonadetes; order Gemmatimonadales; family Gemmatimonadaceae; genus FEN-1250. The sequence goes on along the minus strand of JALYSW010000437.1, from coordinate 884 downwards.
CGCGGGCTTCGCAGCCTTCTTCTTCTTCTCGGGCGCCTTCTCCTTCTTCTTCTTCGACGCTGCCTTCTTCGCCACCGGCTTCGCAGCGGCCTTCTTCTTCGCAGGCTCGCGCTTCACCGCCGGCTCACGCTTCGGCGCCTTCGCCTTGGGCGTGGGCTCCGTGTCCGCGATCGGCTCGAGCGTCTGCCCAATCGCGCTCCCCTCGATCAGCACCACATCCGACCAGAGGATGTGGTAGGCCGACACGTCGGAGTACGGCAGCACGTGCACCGTCGGGATGTTGCGGCCGGACATGTGGAGATTCGACTTCACACCGTCGGTGAGAATCAGCACCTTCTGGTCGGCGACGCCCAGGCGCTCGACGAACGCGGCGAGACGCGAGGTCTTCGGCGCATCGTAGTTGAACGCATCGATGAGAATGACCGAGCCTTCGCGCGCGCGGGCATTAAATGCACTCTTGCGCGCTAAGGCACGCACCTGCTTCGGTACGAACTGCGCATAGCTGCGCGGGATCGGACCGAACACCGTACCACCACCAACCCAGTTCGGCGCACGAATGGAGCCCTGACGCGCGCGTCCGGTTCCCTTCTGCTTCCACGGCTTCTGGTTGCCGCCGATCACCTTGCCGCGCGTCTTCGTTGCGGCGTTGCCCTGGCGCTGGTTGGCGAGAAACGCCTTGACCGCCTGGTGCAGCACCGGCTTGTTGACGACGCCGTCGAACATGTCCTCGGGAAGCGCCACGCGCTCGCGCGCCGTGCCGTTGCCCGTGTACGCGGCAGCGTCGAAGCTGCTGGTCGTTTCGGCCATGACCTTAACCCTGCTTCCGTACGAGGAGAATACCGTTCGTCGGACCGGCGACCGCGCCGCGCACGTAGATCAGATTG
>JALYSW010000423.1 GCA_030854615.1 Gemmatimonadota bacterium | reverse complement strand
ACGGCGAGCCGGCGAGCGACTTCACCGTCGTTTACCATCTGCTGTCCTTCGACCGCAACGCGTTTATCCGACTCAAGGTCGCGCTCGCGGCCGACGACCTGCACATCCCCACCATCACCGGCATCTGGCCGGCCGCGAACTGGTACGAGCGCGAGATCTGGGACATGTTCGGCATCGTCGTCGATGGTCACCCGCATCTAACGCGGATCCTGATGCCGGACACGTGGGTTGGGCATCCGTTGCGCAAGGATCATCCGGCGCGAGCCACGGAAATGGCTCCCTACACCCTCCCGCCCGACAAGGAGCAGCATGAGCAGGAGGCCATGCGCTTCCGCCCCGAGGACTGGGGCATGCAACGCCAGAGCGACGACGCCGACTTCATGTTTCTGAACGTCGGCCCACAGCACCCGGGCACCCATGGCATCCTCCGCGTCGTGCTGCAGTTACGCGGCGAAGAGATCGTCGACGCCGTGCCGGAGATCGGCTTCCACCATCGCGGCGTCGAGAAGATGGGTGAGCGCCAGAGTTGGCACACGTACATCCCGTACACCGATCGCGTCGACTACCTGGCCGGGGTCATGAACAACCTCGCCTACCTCACTGCCTACGAAAAGTTGGCCGGCATCGAAGTGCCGCCGCGAGCTCAGGTGATTCGCGTCATGCTCTGCGAGCTGTTCCGCATCATCAGCCACCTGGTCTGGTACGGCACCTTCTCGCAGGACCTCGGCCAGATGTCGGCCGTCTTCTTCACGTTCAACGACCGTGAACGCGCGTTCGAAATCATCGAAGCCATCTGCGGCGCGCGAATGCACCCCAACTGGTTCCGGATCGGCGGCGTGGTCGAGGATCTGCCCACCGGATGGGACACGATGCTGCGCGACTTCGTGAAGTATCTGCCGCCGCGGCTCAAGGAATACGACCACGTGGTGTTGCGCAATCGTATTTTCAAGGGCCGAACGAAGGGCGTTGGCGTCTTCACCCTCGACGAGGCCATCGACTGGGGCGTGACCGGCCCAAGTCTGCGCTCGTGCGGCTTCGAGTGGGACTTCCGCAAGAAGCAGCCATACTCCAGCTACGAGCAGTTCGATTTCGAGATTCCCACGGCGACCCACGGCGACTGCTACGATCGGGCCGTCGTCCGCGTGGAAGAGATGCGACAGAGCCTGCGAATCATCGAGCAGTGTATAGACCGCATGCCTCCCGGTCCCTACAAATCGCTCCAGGCGGCGTCGACTCCGCCGATCAAGGATCGCACGATGCACGACATCGAGACGCTCATCACGCACTTCCTCGGCGTCTCGTGGGGACCGGTGCCGCCACCGGGTGAGGTGTTGGGCGTCATCGAAGCCGCCAAGGGCAGCAACGGCTACTACCTGGTGAGCGATGGCGACACCACATCATATCGGACGCGCATTCGCACACCATCATTTCCGCACATGCAGACGCTCCCGCTGCTGTGCCGCGGGCTCATGATTCCCGACTTGCTAGCGATTCTGGGCAGCCTGGACTACGTCCTGGCCGATATCGATCGATGAGGAACTGTCATGGCACTGAGCGCTGACGAAGAGACGGAGATCCGCAACGAGATGGCGCACTACCCCGATCGGACATCGGTCTGTATCGACGCCATGAAGATCGTGCAGCGCCACCGCGGTTGGGTCTCTGACGACGCGCTGCAAGACGTCGCTGAGTACCTGGGAATGTCAGTGGACGCCCTCGACGGCGTCGCGACATTCTACAACCTGATTTACCGCAAGCCGGTGGGTCGGCACGTTATTATGATGTGCAACAGTGTGAGCTGCTGGATCATGGGCTCCGAGCGGCTTTCTGGAGCACTCACCGCGCGGCTGGACGTGCCGGTGGGAGGCACGACCTCCGACGGACGCTTCACGCTGCTGCCCTCCGTGTGCCTCGGCGCGTGCGATCACGCGCCCGTGATGATGGTGGACGACGACCTGCACTCCGATGTGGATCCGACGGCCGTCGACCAGTTGCTGAGTCGATATCCATGACCCACGCTCCATCCGCGGATCTGGAGGACCGAAGAGTATGGACGAGAAGCCACTGACGCAGCACGTGCGCCCCGACGGCGAGGCACTGGACCTCCCGACGTACGAGCGCACGGGCGGCTATCAGGGTATGCAGAAGGCGCTGCACATGGCGCCGTCGGACGTCGCCAAGCTCGTCACGGACTCCGGCCTCCGCGGTCGGGGCGGCGCCGGCTTTCCCACGGGACAGAAGTGGAGCTTCGTGCCGATGGGCGCTGACGCGCCGCACCCCAAGTACCTGGTGTGCAACGCCGACGAGATGGAGCCGGGCACGTTCAAGGACCGCCTGCTCCTCGAGCGCGTGCCGCACCTGCTCCTCGAGGGAATGGTCATCGCGGCCCACGCGATCGAGGCTGACGTGGCGTACATTTTCCTGCGCGGCGAGTACGTGCTCGCCGCGCGCCGCCTGGAGAAAGCCATTCGGGAAGCGTACGCCGCCCACTACCTCGGGGCGAACATCGGCGGATCGGGCTACAACCTGGAGCTCTACATCCATGTGAGCGCCGGCCGCTACATCTGCGGCGAAGAAACCGGACTGCTCAATGCGCTGGAAGGCAAGCGCGCCAATCCGAGGGCCAAACCTCCTTACCCTCAGGTCTCGGGTGTGTGGGGCAAACCGACGGTCGTCCAGAACGTCGAGACCCTGTGCAACCTGCCGGGTATCGTCGAGCGTGGCGCCGACTGGTTCAAGGCACTGAGCCGCACTACGAATAGCGGCACCAAACTCTACGGCGTAAGCGGCAAGGTGAAGCGGCCAGGGCTGTGGGAGTTGCCAATGGGTACGACGGTGCGCGAGATCCTCGAGGAGCACGCGGGCGGCATGCGCGACGGCGTGACACTGCGCGGCCTGCTACCGGGAGGGGCATCGACCGATTTCCTGACCGAGGCTCATCTCGACGCCCAGATGGATTTCGATGAGATGGTAAAAGTAGGCAGCCGGCTCGGCACCGGCACGATGATCGTCCTCGACGACAAGACATGCCCAGTCGGCATGTGCTGGAATCTCGAGAAGTTCTTCGCCCAGGAGTCGTGCGGCTGGTGTACCCCGTGCTGGAGTGGCCTGGCCTTTGCCGCGCACACACTGCTGGCAATGGAAGAGGGCCAGGGCAAACAGGGCGATCTCGAGTTGTTGGAGCATCAGGTCTGGTTCAATGCGCCGGGCCACACGTTCTGTGCGCTCGCTCCGGGCGCCGTTGAACCTCTCGGCAGCGCGCTCAAATATTTCCGCGCCGACTTCGAGCAGCACATCAACGAACAGCGCTGTCCCTGGAGATAATCGGTGCCAACTCTCGTCATCGACAACCAGCCGTTTGAGGTGAAGCCAGATCAGAACGCGCTCGAAGCGTGTCTGTCGCTGAAGATGAGTTTACCGTACTTCTGTTGGCATCCGGCCATGGGCTCCGTGGGGGCGTGCCGTCAATGTGCGGTCAAGCATTTCCGTGATGCCAAGGACACGAAGGGAAAGCTCGTGATTGCGTGCATGACTCCGGTGTCGGACGGGATGCGCATCTCCATCGCCGATCCCGAGGCGGTGCAATTTCGCGCCGGAGTGATCGAAGGGATGATGGAGAACCATCCGCACGACTGCCCAGTGTGCGACGAGGGCGGCGTCTGCCATCTGCAGGACATGACCGTGATGACGGGACACGACTACCGTCGCTACCGCTTCCCCAAGCGTACGTTCCGCAACCAGAACCTGGGACCGTTTCTCAATCACGAAATGAACCGCTGCATCCAGTGCTATCGCTGCGTGCGCTTTTACCGCGAGTACGCCGGCGGCACCGATTTCGACGCGTTCAAGTTGCGCGACGTCGTGTATTTCGGTCGCGCGCAGGATGGGGTGCTCGAGAATGAGTTCGCCGGCGCCCTGGTTGAGGTCTGCCCGACCGGCGTGTTCACCGACAAGACCTTCAAGCGCCATTACACCCGCGAGTGGGATCTGACCATGGCGCCGTCGGTCTGCGTGCACTGCGGTCTGGGTTGCAATACCACGCCGGGTGCGCGCTACGGGCAGCTGCGCCGCATCGTCAACCGGTATAGCGGCGAGGTGAACGGTTATTTCCTCTGCGACCGGGGTCGTTACGGCTACGAGTTCGTGAACGAAGCACGACGCGTCCGCACGTCCGTCGTACGGGTCGAGGGACAGTCGCGCGAGGTGAGTCACGACGAAGCGCTCGACCACGCCCGCCGCCTCGTGGCGGAGAGCCGGACCGTGATCGGCATCGGCTCGCCCCGCGCTTCGCTGGAATCGAACTTCGCGCTGCGCACACTGGTCGGCCCGGACAATTTCCATCTCGGCATGTCCGACCATGAGGGCGCGCTCGTGGCGCAGATGCTGGACATCCTGCGCGCGAGCCCGGCGCGGACGCCATCGATGCGCGAAGCCGAGCAGTTCGATGCCGTGTTCATGGTGGGCGAGGATGTGCCGAATACCGCACCGCGGTTGTCGTTGGGACTCCGCCAGTGTGTGCGCCAGCAGCCGATGGAGCGGCTGAAGAAGCTGAAGATTCCCATCTGGCAGGATCATGCGGTGCGCACGGCAGTGCAGCGCGAGCATGGACCGTTCTTCATTGCGTCGCTCGACGCGACGCGGCTGGATGACGTGGCCACGGCGACCTATCGTGCCGCGCCCGACGACATCGCGCGGTTCGCGTTCGCCGTGGCGCGCTACGTGAGCGGAGACGCTGCCGCCGCGCGTTCCCTGGCTGGCGACGCGGACGCGCTGGCACGGCAGTGCGCGACCGCACTCGCGCAGGCACGTCGGCCGCTCATCGTGTCGGGCGCCGGATGCCGCAACTCCGACGTGATCCGGGCGGCCGCCGCGGTGGCGGAAGCGCTCTGCCATGCCGGTTCGGCGACCGGGCTC
>JALYSW010000417.1 GCA_030854615.1 Gemmatimonadota bacterium | reverse complement strand
GTTACCTTCTCGTACACGCGATCTGGCGCGCGTCCGTCGAGCACGAGCTTGGAAACCGGCTGGGCATCGTAGCCCTTCCCCTTCGCCGCCCGGACGAAGGTGACGAAGTCGCCGCGCAGGTCCAGCGGAACGGCGAGTGTCCAGCCGGCCTTCGCGAACGCGGCGTTCACTTTCGCGGCCGAGCCGATCACCGCGATCGAGATCACGTCCGCCGGAGCGCCGATGTCGGCGAGTCGCGCGCGCAACGGCGCGGATTCCGCGAGCGAATCCGGATCCACGATGCCGCGCGGAATCGGCGGCGGCGGTGCCCATCGCGTCCACTGGGGGAGCGTCGCGGCGCGCGTGATCACCGCGGTCAGCTCGGTCCCCGCGCCGAGTGCGATCGCCCGATGGCGCTCGATCCTCTCGCCCTCCAGCGTCGCCGCGATCACCAGTGCGCCCAACGGATGAAAGACGCCGAGGACGAGCACGGCCCAGTCGCGCTTCGATCGGATGATCGAGGGGATCGGCGCACCGACGATGCGTCCCCCAGAGTCGACGGACTCGCGCGAGTCGTCGATCGCGAGCATGCGCATCGCGATGCTCGCGTGCATCGAGTCGTCCGTGGCATCGTCCATAGGGATGGCGATGCTGTCGGCGAGAAAGGCGATCCAGTGGCGCTTGCCGCCATAGCGCTCCGTTCCGGCACCCGTGACGCGCCCCGTGACGATGCTGCCGGGCGGGATCGCCACGCGCGCGCTGGCGTCGAGCACCGGCGCCATGACCATCGCGCGCACGCGCCCGGGCGCCCGATGGCCGGTGGCGAGCCGGTCGAGCAAGCGAAGATGCAGCGTGTCGCCCGCCGCCATCGCCTGCGCCGCGAGGGTGCGCGGGGCGACCAGGGCCGCGATGGCGATAGCGAGCAGACGGATTCGGAACCGAAGCATCAATCCTACCTCAAATGGCCGCCAGGGCGCACAGCTGATCACGGAGCGGCGCGACCCCAAACAGGCATACACCGGAGCGCCCCGCCCTCGCTCGCTACAAAGAAGGCTCTATCGGCCCTCCGGTAACGGGCAAGAGACGCGCGGATAACCCGCGCCCTATATTCTTTCGCACCTGAGAGGCAATTCGCCAGTCGTCGAGCCAGACACCGAACGGAGAGTCATGCACACCACGCCCCGACGTCAGACCATCTTCGCACCCGCGATCGTCGCCGCCGCGCTCCTGCTCGCGGGGTGCGTCGGCCAGGAGATCGCCGGCTCCGCCAACGCCTTCGGCGGCGCGGCCTTCTCGGCCGAGATGTTCGATCCCGCCAAGCCCGGCAAGCCGCTCTCCAAAATCTACCTGGGCGACGGCAAGGTGCGTCTCCAATCGTACGATACGTCCAGCATCGGCGCGATCGTGGTGGATCCGGCGCATGGCACGACGCTCATCGTCAACGATCCTGCCAAGGCCTACATCGACGCGGGGATGTTCACGCCTCTCGTCACCGTCGCCTTCGCGCCGCTCATGCGGGTGCTCCGCCCCGCGGGCACCGGCGATCCGTGTGCACAGTGGAATAGCGCGATCAACCCGTTCGGCGCGTATATGAAGCAGGACAAGAACAATCCGCCGCCGCAGTACACGTGCAAGAGCCTCGGCGCCGAAAGCGTGAACGGGCGCGCGTCGCAGAAGTGGGCGGTGACCTCGAACGATCCAAAGGACGGCCCGACAACGATCTGGGTCGACGACAAGCTGCACCTGCTCACGAGGACGCAAGAGAGCGACGGCGGGATGGAGATGCGCAACATCGTCGAAGGGCCGCAGCCGGACTCGCTGTTCACGCCGCCGGCGAGCTACAAGAAGCTGACGATCTCCAGCATCCTCGGTGGGATGCTCGGCGGCGACAGCAGCAAGGCCGGCGCGGGCGCGGGCTTCCTGGACAAGCTGAAGGGGGCGTCGTCGCACTGACCGCTCACCGCGCGAGCAAGCGTGCAACTTCCGCCTCCCGAAAGCGGAAGATGCGCGCGAGCTGAATGCGAATCAGCGGCGCGGCGAGCCGGCCGAGCGCGCCGAATGGCAGCGCGTACACCACCTCGTCCTCGATCTCCGTTCCGCCGTCTGCGCTCGTGAAGCGATGGGTGTGCACCCACTTCGCGTACGGTCCGGAGAGCTGCTCGTCGACGAAGCGAACGCCCGGCTCCCACACCGTGATGCGCGTGCGCCAGCGCATCGGGATTCCCCACAGCCGAATGGTGTAGTCGATCAGCGTGCCGACCGCCATCACGATCGGGAGCGGCGTCGCGATCGTGAAGCCGAGCTCGCGCGGGGTGATGCGCCCCAGATTCGCGGCGTCGGCGAAGAAGGCGAAGGTCGTGTCGATCGGGGTTGGCACGAGCTGGTGAGTGCGCAGGCGGTACTCGGTGGTCATGACGGGGTGCAAGGGCAAGATTGCCGCCACCTCCGTCTTACAGACTCGGCGCCCTCCGGGTAAATTCGCGCGATGCTCGATTCCTGCCCACGGTTCACCCTCCTCGACGCGGAGCGCATCGCTCGCGAGCACTTCGGCGCGACAGGCAGCGCGACGCTGCTCACGAGCGAGCGCGATCAGAATTTCCGCATCGAGGCGACAGACGGCTCGCGCTTCGTGCTCAAGATCGCCAACGCGCGGGAGGAGCGTGCGATGCTCGAGGCGCAACAGTCGGCGCTCTCGCACATCGCGTCGAATATCAAGATCACCCCGCGCGTGCTGCGCACGGTTCTGGGCGCCGCGATCGCGACGGTGGTCGCCGCGGACGGCACCGAGCATCTCGCCTGGGCGATCTCGTGGCTCGAGGGGCGCCCGCTCGCGCTAGGGGCGTGGACGTCGCCCACACTGCTCGCCGATTTCGGTCGCAAGGTCGGCGAGCTCCGCCTCGCCTTCGCCGATTTCGATAC
>JALYSW010000412.1 GCA_030854615.1 Gemmatimonadota bacterium | reverse complement strand
GCTCTTCGCTCAGCACCCACGATCCGCTGATCTTCGGATAGTACACGTTGCGGAAGCGTTTCCCAAATGCGCTGTTGTTGTCGAGACGCAGGCCGCCGGTGATGAAGAGGCGATCCCTCCACGCCAGCTCTTCCTGCGCGTAGAAGCCGACGGTGTTGTCGAGCGTATCGGCCGACTGGGTCACCTGTTGCGATGTCGTCGAGGACAGCGACGAGAGCCCCGGCGCCGGGAAGTCGTTTCCTTGGCCGTTCAGATACCGGCCGTCGCGCTTCGTGATGTCGCTTCCGAAGGACGTCGTCGAGCGAAGGGTGCTGGTTACGGGCGCAACGAAGTTCGCGACGTAACTCGAGGTGAACTGCCGCGTATTGCGCTGCTTTTCGATCTTGTATCCGGAGTCGGCGTCCGTATCGAAGAAGTACGAGAGATCATGATGCACGCCGGCGAGCTCCTGGCTGCTCTCATCGCCCTCATCGAGTCCGAGCGTGAGCCGCTGGTTGAACCAGGAAATCGGGTGATGGTTGATCGTGACGCCACCCGTGAAGCGATTGATGGACTGGAAGAGATTATAATTCCGGTGATACGCATCCGGGGTGCCGCTCAGGAAGCCCAGGTGCGGCGTGCCGATGTTGGCGGGATCCGCGTAGTACGTCGTCCACGTCGTGCCGCCGAAGCCGGCTTCCGCCGGAAGATTCGTCTTGCCGACGATGTATCCAGTAGACACAGCGATGTCGAGCTTCTCGCTCGGCGTCACCGAGATGTTCGCGCGGGTCGTGTAGTTGTTGACGCTGTTCGAGACCTCGACACCCTCGTCGCGTGTGTAGGCGCCCGAGATGCGATAGCGGATTAGCTGAGTGCCGCCGCTGACGCCAGCGCCGTATGACTGCAGGTGTCCCGTTGTGAAGATCGGCTTGCCGTACGCCTTCTCCAGGTCCGTATACACCTCGCTGACCGTGTCGCCGGCGGCGTTGGTGTTGTAGTTCCGCCACAGACGACCCTGCGGGTTGCTGAACCAGTTGGCGCCCTGACGCATGTTGAATTCGTACGTCGTCTTTCCCGGCGCTCCTCTCTTCGTAATGATCTGGATCACGCCGTTCGCAGCCTCGGTGCCGTACAACGTTGTCGCAGCCGGTCCCTTCAGAATCTCGATGCTCTCTATGTCGTTCGGATCGAAGTCGTTCCACCGAGTGGTCGTATTCGCGCCGAAGCTCTGGTTGCCCGTACCCGTACCCTGCGAATTGTCGATGCGAATGCCGTCGACGTAGACCAGCGGCGTGTTCGTGAGCGCGAAGCTCGAGATGCCGCGAATGCGGACCGTCGATCCAGCGCCAACGACGCCCGAGTTCGCGACCAGCGTGACGCCGGGGACGCGACCATTGAGCAGCTGCTGCACATCGCTGATCGGTGCCTTGCTGACGAGTGTCGACGCATCGATCTGCGCAACGTCGACGCCGAGCGCTCGGCGCTCGGTGCTTCCCGGCGTGCCGGTGACGATCATTTCGTCGAGCTTGACTGCCGACGGCTCGAGCTTGATCACGATGTTCTCATCGCCGACGTGAACCGCGGCCGAGCCACTCGCGAAGCCGATCCGGCGCGCCATGACGGTGACTGCCGTGCCCACGGGCTCGGAGATGCTGGCGATGTGAAAGCGACCCTTGTTGTCGGTGGCAGCAGCGTAGCGTGTGCCGGGGATCGAGATTTGGGCTGCGAGGACCGGCGTCCCGGTATTGTCCGTGACCGTTCCCGAGATCATGCTGGTCTGCGCAAATGCGGCCGTCGACAGCAGTGCCGACAGGACCGCCGCGGCGACCAGAGTGGTACGCCAGCGCGATGGCGAGGGCCCTCGCGCGCGAAGGGGATCGTCCGACTGGTGGCGCAATGCACACCGGGGGAGTGTCATCTGCCGTCCTCCGAGGGGGGATTGGTGGATCGAGATTGGATATCGCGTCTGTGCGCCGCGCCGATAGCACCGTGCGAGTGGAGGAACATATCGCGCATTCCGCCGCTCGCAATACTCTCTTTGTACGAAAATTCACTCTGTTCGAACAAATTGGCCGCCGATGTGAAAGGGCCCGGCTTTTCGCCAGGCCCTTCTCGCACTCGAAATCGTGCCGACTATGAGGTGGAAGGACGCAGAGAGTCCGTGCGCATCAAGGCGAGGAGCGCCGTGAAGGAATCGGCGCGCAGAAAGCGCGGCGAGGCTATGGGAGGTAGAGCTCCGACCCGCCGCGCTTGATGTCGCGCACCCCATGAGCGACCGCGGTGCCGACGCTCGTGCCGAGGATGAGCGCGGTGCCGAGCCCGACGAAGGGAAGAAATGCGGCCACGGGAA
>JALYSW010000371.1 GCA_030854615.1 Gemmatimonadota bacterium | reverse complement strand
CGCTCGCGATGTACTGGAGCGTCTTCTCCACCGTCCAGTCGAACGGCACCGTGACGGCTTCCGTCGTCATGATTCCGCCGGCGACCTCCGGCGGGTAGCGCAGCAGCAGCGCCAGCGAGCTGCGCGTGGGCGCGTCCAGCGGCTTCGCCAGTCGGTCGCGCTCCACGGGTGTCAGCTCGCGGAAGAGATCCGCCTGCTGGTCCGCCGACATCGCCTCGAGCAGCGGCGCCGCCGAGGCAGCGTCGATCTTCTGGAAGATCTCGGCGCGCCCCTCGAGCTCCGGCTCGTCGAACACCTGCACGACGAGATCGAATGGCAGTGCCTTGATCAGCTTCGCCGCGGCATCCGGATGCAATCGACTGAGCGCCTCGGCGACATCCGCCGGCCGCATTTGAGATAGCATCTCCGCCAGCTCGGCCGGATCGCCCGAGAGCAGATAGAGGAGCTCGGGGGAGTGCGATTCGATCATCTCTCAGGCCTCTACGACTTGTGCGGTGGGGAGCCGGCCGCCGCGCCACGCGGCCAGCATCCATATCGCCCCGCTCACGACCACTGCGACGGGGATCACGAGTACACCCTGCTCAATCGAGCTTCGATCGGAAATCCAGCCAATGAGCGTGGGCGATGGGACGTCGCCCAGCAGATGGATCGTGGAGATGCAGAGCGCCATCGCCGCGGCTCGCATCCCCGGTGGGACCATGTCGATCAGCTTCGAGTTGATCGGCGCGGTGCAGGTAAAGATGAGAAGCTCCGCCGCGAATAACGTAACCAGATACACAGTAGTATTTGCAGTCGTAAGGGCAATGAATGCGAGCGGCGCTGCCATGAGCGTCGTGACGGCCGAGAGCCAGAGGTACGCCTCGCGATTCCTGCGCAGCAGGCGGTCGCCGATCCACCCGCCGCCGAGCGACCCGACGATCCCGGTGACCACCAGCATGATCGCGAGCTGGCTATTCGCCACTGCGCTGCTCACCCCGTGCGCGCGCTGCACGAACACCGGCATCCAGGCGGCGATCCCGCCCACCGCAAAAGTGTAGGCCGCGTAGCCGAGGACCGTGAGTCGATACTGTGAGTCACGCAGGAGGAAGCGATACCTGTGCAGTGCTCCGGCGGAGCGCCCCGGCGTCATCGCCGTGTCCATGGCCGATTTCTTTGGCGCGCGCAGGTGCAGCAGCATCCATCCCACGAGCATTCCCGGCACCCCCGTCACGAAGAAGGCCTGGCGCCATCCCCAGTGAAAGTCGACGAAGCCACCAATGCCGTAGCCGAGCGCTGCGCCCACTGGAGCCGCCGCGAAGAAGATCGCGAAGGCACGCCCGCGCGTCTTCTCCGTGAAATAATCCGCGAGAATCGCGGGGCCGATCGCCGAGTACGCGGCCTCCCCGATGCCGACCAGCGCGCGTGCGCCAATGAGCTCGTGAATCGTTCGGGCGAAGCCACCGAGCGCAGTGGCGGCACTCCAGAAGAAAATCCCACCCGCGACCCAGCGCATGCGCTGCGACCGGTCACCGACGGCGCCGAAGAAGGGCGCCGCAATGAGATAGACGGCGAGAAACGCCGTCGAGCCCAGGCCAATCTGGGTGTCCGATGGCGCGAGCGCCGACCGCTTGATGCTCTCCGACACCGCCGGAAAGACGAAGCGGTCGATGTAGTTGAGCAGGTTGATCGACGTGAGGATCGCGAGCACGCCCCACGCGCCGCGCTGCTCACTCTCGTGCGTGTCGTGGGCCTCGGCCATCTCGCTCCCCGGTAAGCGCCCCACAATCTGGTGTGTCGCGGCGATATCGGAAAGCGAGCGCGTTGCTGCAGTTCGGCGCCGCGCGTACACTTAGCGCACTTCAGACCAACCGAGGCGGATGCACGTTCTGAACTTCACGCTGCTCACGCTCGCGGGCGCGCTGCTCGCAGGGCTTGTCGGCTCGCTCACCGGACTGGGGGGAGGAGTCATCCTCGTCCCCCTGCTGACCCTCGGTCTCGGCGTCGATATCCGTTACGCCATCGGTGCATCACTCGTGTGCGTGATCGCGACCTCGTCGGGGGCGGCAGCCGCGTTCGTGAAGGAAGGTTTCACCAACATCAGGGTCGGAATGTTCCTCGAGATCGCGACCACCGTCGGGGCGCTGCTCGGCACCGTCGTTGCGGTATACGTCTCATCCTCGACGCTCGCAGTGATCTTCGGTATCGTCCTCATCTTCTCGGCGGCGCAGTCCATGCGCCCTCGCGTCGAGCACATCACGATGACCGAGCCCGGCACGCTCGGCGATCGCCTCCGCCTGGCATCCACCTTTCCTCACGAGGGCGCGGACGTGAGCTACGGCGTGGAGCACGTGCCCGCGGGCTTCGCAATGATGTTCGTGGCGGGGATTCTCTCGGCGCTCCTCGGCATCGGCTCCGGCGTTGTGAAGGTGCTCGCGATGGATCGCGCGATGCATCTGCCGTACAAGGTCTCGACGACCACAAGCAACTTCATGATCGGCGTGACGGCGGCCGCGAGCGCGGGGGTGTACCTGCATCGCGGCTACATCGACCCCGTGCTCGTGATGCCTGTGGTGCTCGGCGTGCTCGCCGGCGCGACGATCGGCGCGCGACTGCTCGCGCGCGTGCAGGTGAAGCCGCTGCGGCTGCTGTTCACGGTAGTGATGGTCGCGCTCGCGTGCGAGATGCTCTTTCAGGGATTGACGAAGCGGATATGAGCAATTCGCCGGCGGGACACGCGCACGAGGATTTCGCGCTCGAGCAGCGTCTCGGAACGCTGCTCCGCGCAGGCGTCATCCTGTCCGCGTGCGTGACGCTGGTCGGCGGGATCATGTATCTCGCGTCGCACGGGATGGCGCCGACGAGCTATCACATCTTCGCCGGCGAGCCCGCCGGGTTGCGCACGGTGAGCGGCGTCATCGCCGGGGCCGCACGCCTCGACAGCGCGTCGATCATTCAGCTGGGCGTGCTGCTGCTGATCGCGACGCCTGTCGCGCGCGTCTTCATCTCGGTGATCGGCTTCGCGCGCGAGCGCGACTGGATGTACGTCGGCTGCTCGCTGATCGTGTTCGCCCTACTCTGCTACGGTCTCATCCACGGCGGCTAGCGCCCGGGGCTAGTGCCCGAACGCCGCCGTGAGCTGGACGTAGAGCGCGCGTCCCGGCGAGGTCTCGTAGTACTTCCCCGCCGCCGCGTTGATCGCCACCGAGGCGATGTAGTGCTTGTCGAAGACGTTCTGCAGCCCGATCGACGGGGCGAGCCACGGGCGCCCGAAGAGCGCCGTGCCTCCCGCGCGCAGATTCATGATCGCGTAGCCCGCCGCCTGCGCGCTGTTCCGGTCGTCGACGTACTGCTTCGACTTCCCCTGCCCCTCGACCGTCGCGAACACGTTGCCGTAGTGGTACGTCGCGCTCGCCTGCACCTGATGCACGGGAATCCCCGGGATCGTGTTGCCGGCGTAGTTCGACGAATCGACGACGTAGTCGCGGAAGTGGAAGTGCGAGTAGGTGTACGACGCCGCAATCGTGAACGCATCGAGATCGGTCTGCAGCGCCGCCTCGAGTCCCTCGCGCCGCGTCTGTCCCGCGTTGCGATAGTAGGTGCGACCGTTGCCACTCGGCACCTCGAAGGGGATCAGCTCGTCGTGCACCTCGGTGTCGAAGCCGGCGAGATCGTACTGCACTCGGGAAAACACGATTCCCTTGAGGCCGATTTCGTACGTGGTGGAGAGCTGCGGCTGCAGGTCGGGGTTGAAGCCGCCCGAGCCGTTCGCCTGGTTGCCGAGCTCCGTGGTCGTCGGCGTCTCGAATGCGCGGGAGATGTTGGCATAGGCCGAGTGCAGCGGCGAGAACTTGTCGACGAAGCCGACCATCGGGCTCCACGCATGCAGCGTGCGCTGGCCCGAGTCGTCGGGATTCGATAGCGAGACCGGGAAATTGTCGTCGACCTCGAACTTCACGTAGTCGGCGCGAATGCCGGCGCTCACCGTGTATCGCTCCCCGAAGGTGACCTCGTCGCGCAGATAGGGGCCGACGCTCGAAACCTTCTCCTGCTGGTCGAGCGAGCGCGCTCCCTGCTCGTTGCCGAGATCCGTGCAGACCGCCGTCGGCGACGCAACGCCGTTGCAGTTCGCCCAGTTGAAGCGATGATCGCTCACGCCCTGCACATCGAAGCCGATGCTCGCACGGTTGTCGATGCCAAAGAGCCGGAGCGGCGCAGTCGCCCGCGCGCCGCCGCCCCACTGTGAGCGCTCCAGCTTCACGATCGCGAAGGTGAGCGGATTGTAGAGCGAGCGTCCCCCACCGTAGAGCTGCGCGGAGAGCTCGCCCGTGCCCAACAGCGCGTGACTCGCGGAGAGGCCGGTCTGTACCATCGAGACTTCCTTGCGCGTCTTCTTCCGCACCTGCGCCGGATCTGCCATCCATGGCGCGCTGTCCGCCTGCGCCGCGGTGAGCGCGCCGGGGTTCTGCGCGGTGGGCTCATCGATCCCCATTGCCTGGAGCTCGAAGTGCGTTCCGCCCGTGGAGTACAGCGCGCGCGCGTAACCATTTGTCAAACGCTGTGCGGAATATTCGCGATAGCTGTTCGTCAACGTGTGTCCGACGTTCGCCTGGTAGCTGCCATTGTTGAAGGTGCCGCCGACGAGTCCGGTGAAGCGCGAGGTCTCGTACGATCCGCCCTCCGAGCGCAGCTGCGCCGCGAAGCCATCGGTTGGCGCATCCGCGCTCCGAATGTCAATGACGCCGCCGGAGGCGTTTCCGTAGAGCGACGCCGCGGTTCCGCGAATGACCTCGATGCGACCGATGGTTTCCAGATCGAGATAGTCGAGTGGAGTCTGGCCATCCGCATTGGTGAGCGGCATGCCATCGCGAAGGATTCGAACACTTCGCACACCAAATGAAGATCGTGAGCCGAAGCCGCGCACCGCTATGCGCACGTCCTGCGAGGGATTCGTGCGAGTCGCGACGACGACTCCCGGAAGCCCGAAGAGCGCCTGGTCCGCCGCGAGATGCTGCTGTCCGGGACGCAGGCTGTCGGGGCGCACGCTCGTGATTGCATACGGTAGATCGAGCACCGAGCGGCCGACGTCGCGGCTCACCGTCACCACCGGCGCGAGCCGCTGGATGCTCCGAGCCATCGAGTCCTGCCTCTGCCGCGACAACGTGTCGGTGGCGCGAGTAGCGGTGTCGGCGTGCGCCGTCGTGTCCTGCGCGCAAAGCGCGAAGGGGGCGAGGATCGCGAGTGCAAAAAGTGTCGCAAATGCGCGCAATCGCAGGGCGAGAGGCGTCATAAATATCGTCCGATGTGCAAGGGTGTACGTCGTACGTCACGTGCATCCGAAATGTCGCAAATATTGACGTCGGGATGCAAATGAAAGTCTGTTAGCGCTCAATGTGCGCGCACTACCGCCAGTGAGTAGGGCGGCAACACGACTGCCGCGTCGCGCGTCGTGCGATGTCGCGGTGGTCGGTCGGGATTGGGGTGGCCATCGGCGCCGTTCGCTCTCCATCGGTACTGTGCTCGCGAGAAGATCCATTCGTCGTGCAGCTCCGC
Source organism: Gemmatimonadota bacterium (assembly GCA_030854615.1). Lineage (GTDB taxonomy): Bacteria > Gemmatimonadota > Gemmatimonadetes > Gemmatimonadales > Gemmatimonadaceae > FEN-1250. The sequence continues at coordinate 4,883 of JALYSW010000371.1, read as the reverse complement.
GAACGATGCTGCCGAACTGTCGTCGGCGCCGGCGAAGCGAATTCGTGCGGTGCGCGCGTGAGTCGCGTCGCGATTGACGAGGAGCACAGCCCAGCGGCCGTCGGGGCGCTTCACCGGAAAGGTCGAAAGGAGCGTGTCGCGCGCACCGCCCGCGAATGTCGACGACGCGGCGTACAGCGAGTGCGCGCGCGATCCCGCCTCGAGCCACTCGTGCGTGATGAGATGTATCGCGTGATACGCGGCGACAGGATACCGGATGTCGCGACGGCTCGTGGCGAGAAAGAGCGCGTTGTTCCCCCACGCGCCGCAGCGCGGATCCTCGTCGAGATACGTGGGCTCGTAACCATACAGAAATGCGGTGGCGCCGCCGAGCGAGAGGAAGTGGCCGAGGAGATCGGCGTCGTACAACGCGCCCTCGATGTCCACCTCCGCACGGCTCGCGAACGCCGAGTACCCATACTCGGCGATCACCTTCGGAAGTGTGCGAGGAACGCCCTGCTCCTCGAGATGTTGCATCGCATCGGCGAGTCGCCCCGGCGCCGACGCGAGCTGCGGCGCCGTCGACGCGCACACGTCGTCGAAGGGATACCACTCGAAGGAAAGAAAGCCGAAGTCATCGAGGCGATGCCGACGCTCGAGCACCGAGAGGAAACGCGTCATCCATGGTGCACCGGCCGAGTCCTCGGGCCATGCCATCATGACCTGGCTCTCCGGACTCTGCGAGCTCGGACCGCCGAGCGTGGCGTCTGGCGCCACTGCGTGCAGCGCAGTCGCCCAGCGCAGGTAGAGCGATGCGTAGTCTTCGGGAGTGACGTATTGCCCGTCGGGCTCCTCGCCCAGCTCGATACGGTCGTAGGCGTAGCCGCGCGAATTCAGGAAGCGGAGCTCGTTTGCACCGTCTTCCGGCGTGGAGAAGAGAACAGGCACCGGGATCATCATCGGCCCGCCGTTCGCGAGCCCGCTCTTCACGACGCGATCGAAGCCCGCCTGTTCGAGATCGAGATCGATGTCGGTGGCGCGATGCCACGGGTCGGTCGACGAGGCATACGTGATGCTCTGCGTCGTGCGCGAGGTGCCGTGGCGGAGCAGATCGGTTATCGCACCAGAGCGCGTCGCGCGGCCGATCCAGAGCTCGCGGATGGCGTAGCCGGCGGAGTCTCGCGCGTCGCGCGCGTCCGGGAGTGCGGTGTGCGAGCTCGCGGTGAGGACGAGGCGCACGAACCGCGTCGCGATCGGTGCGTCGGCGAGCGAGATGCGCTGGTCGCGGCCACGGCTCGCGTGGATGTCGCCGCGCGGGAAGGTGACCCAGCGTCCTCGAGGGCTCTCGTCGATGTCGCTGACCACGTCCCCCTTCCAGTATTGCACATGGAAGTCGGCCGCGAAGGGATCGGCCCACGCGATGCGAATCGCATCGACGCCGGCGACGGCGCCGAGGTCGGCGAGCACCCACTGCGGATGCGGAGTGGGATCTTCGCGGTCGAGCGACGGATCGAGATACGGGTTGCTCTTCCAGAAGGTGGTGGTGTCGCCATCGTCCAGGCGGGAGTAGCCGGTGTTATCGGCCTGGTCGATCGTATTGCCACGACGGGGGAGCGAGTAGCCGTGCGATATCGTGATCGGGGAGGCCGAGCTGGAATCGGAGATCCAGTACCCTCGAGCGCGAGCGGCATCGCTCCACTGCCCCGTCGGGTTCCAATGCCACGCCTCGATGCCCAATTCGGTGCGGAGACGGTAGGTCAAACGGCTGAGGCCGGCTGACCGCATGGCGGTTATGTTTTGTGAGGTATAGATGTCGCGGAGCGTTCCCTTCCCGTGCCCGTCGACCCCGGCTCCCAGAGCGGCGGCAGGGGAGAAGGTGGCGAGGATGTGGGAGCGATCTATAGTGACGGTCGATGAGATGGCCCGCGCTGCCTTCGTTCGGAGGGGGCGATCCTGTGCGTTCACGGCAGAGGGCGCCAGAAAATGCCCTAACAGGATCACCCATGCGGAAGCTCGAGCTCCGTACCGGAATCGCGCGGGCAGAACTCTTGCTCGGGAAGCAGTGTAGCGGTGGCGCGTGCGCATCAGCCGGGCCGCATGGAAAAAATTGATACTCACCTGATGGTCATCCTCAGCGATGGCCGTTCGCACTCTTTCGGAGGTTCATTCATGCGGGCACGTCTCGTTTTGCCTTTGGTCGCGATCGCCTTCGCTGCCGCCTGCGGCGGTACCAGCACCGGCCCCAAGCAGCCGGCGCACTTCTCGACGATCGTCGTCTCGGACACCGGCTTCGCCCCGTCCGCGCTCACCGTGCAGACGAATACGCTCGTCACCTGGAGCGTCACCTCCGGCAGCAACCACCACGTCATCCGCTTCACGAGCAACGTTCCGAGCGGTGGCAATCCGAACAGCAACGTGCTCGTGAACGGTCAGAGCGCGTCGACGACCTTCCTCCAGGCGGGCACCTACACGTACGACGATTCGCTCCACGCCGAACACCATGGTTCCATCACGGTGCAATAGCTCCACACCGGCGAGCGCGCCACACGATTGTCGCCTCGCCGCGTCAGCGTCCAAGAAAGTCCTGGTAGGTGAGACGCTGATATGCCTCCCCGGCGCGGACGGATCGATCGTCCTCGCCCGGGGTGCGCTGCATGACCTGGTGCGTGTTGTAGCCGTAGACCAGCCTGCCCTGCCCATCCACCCACCCGAAGCCGTCGAGATAGGAGAAGAACGCGAACGGCCGCACGTCGGCTGCGAGCAGGTTCTTTCCCCACTTGTACTGCGCGTGCGCGAGCCCGAGCTGCGCCAGCAGCGTCGGCGCAACGTCGACTTGCGAGCCGACGACGGTGACCACGGTGTCGCGCACTGCGAGTGCTCCGCCGAGCCAGAGCATCGGGATGTGGTAGAGCTGTGATGAGTTCTCGCCCGCGAGCGGCGGAAGCTTCGGCAGCGGGTGCCCGTGATCGGCGATGATGATAATGAGGGTGCTGTCCCACCACGACTCGTGCGATGCGCGCCGGACGAAGTCGCCGAGCGAGCGGTCGGTGTAAACTTGCGCATTGAGAAAGCGGGACTGCTCGCTCGTGCCTTCGATCACGGGCTGCATCGGTACGTCGTAGGGCTCGTGGCTGCTGAGCGTAAAAAGCGTCGTGAAGAAGGGGCGCGGAAAGGAGCGCGCGTCGGCGAGCAGGCGCGCGAGGACGACGTGATCGTACGCGCCCCACTTCGAGCTCCAGTCCTTGCGATCGAAGTCGTTCTCGCCGACGATGCGGTCGAAGCCGTGGGCGACGAGATACGACTTGAAGTCCGCGAACTCGAGCTCCCCTCCGTAGTAGAACGCCGTATGATATCCGACACGCCCGAAATCCTCGGCCAGCCCCGGCAGCCGCGCCGCGCGCGCGGGAGAGTCGAGGATCTGCACGTTCGACTGCGCGGGCCATCCGCTGAGAACCGCGGCGAGCCCTTTCGCACTCCGATTCCCCGAAGCGTAGATCGCGTCGAAGAGCACGCCGGTGTGCGAGAGCGAATCGAAGTGCGGGGTGATGTTTGGAAGCCCGCCCAGACGCTCAACCACTTTCGCGGTGCCGCTCTCCCAAATGATGAGGATGACATTGGGCTGTCGTACGCGCAGCAGATGGCGCGTGGTACTATCGGTCGCGTGTAACAGCGAGTCGACGAGCGAGCGTGCGTCCGCCTCGGAGATCGCGGCCGCGTAGGGATTCGTGGTGCGATAGTCACGTACCGTGAGCGAGTGGAGAAAATTCCACGCGACGTTGAGCCCCGCCTGGTTCGCGAAGTCGCTGTGCGAGAAATACGTGCTGCTCGGGTTGAGAGGCGTCCACTGTACACCGCCGCGAATCGGGACGAGCAGCAGCACGACGGTCAGTAGCAGCGGCGGCGCCGTGCGCACAAGCCGGCCGCCGGGCGCCTCGGCCCCGTGCATCTCCACGATGCGCTTGTAGCCGACGACGCCGAGCGCGATGAGCGCGATGAGGATGACCACCAGCAACAGCAGCGGCGACGACTCCGCGCTCGCCGCCGCTTCGCTCGGCGTCTTGAGATAGGGGAGCAGCGACGAGTCCACGCGCGCGCCCCACTTGGCGAAGATGTCGAGATCGGTGGTGACGAGCACCGCGGCGAAGAAGATCGCGATGTAGCTGTAGGCGCGGAGCACGATCGTCATTGCGCGCGAGGGGATGAGCGGTGCGAACGCGAGGAGGAGCGTCGGGATGATCGCGAGATAGGCTGCGGCGGAGATGTCCATGCGTGCGCCGCGCAGGCAGACTCCGGCCAGCGTGGAAGCGCCGAGCGGCGCAGATTCGGCGCCGTGATACACGAGAAACGCCACGCGAAGGAGCGTGAAGTAGAGGAACCAGAACGCGAGGTAGCGCGCGAGGAAGACGAGCTTGGCGAGCGGCTCGCCTGGTGTTCGGGCGAGGTCGCGTGAAGAGGGCGCGGCGGTGGGCGTCATCGCGCGGGGAGCGGGTGGCAGAGACCGGATTCGGACACGCCACAATTTATCGGGAATCGCCGACGGCAAGACGGCGGGCGTGCAGGATGTTCAGCGGGGCTGCGGAATGGGCGTCGCACGTTACTCCTCATGGGTGGAGCAGAAAACCCTTACGTATTGGTACTTTGTTCCTTAAAGTACTTGCAACTACTCGGAGCTGTCATGTCTCTTCTCACCGTCATCGACCGCGCCCTCCCCGACTCACCCGCCCTCGCCACCTGGGGATTCGCCGGCGCCCTCGCCACACTCGGCACCGCCACCCTTTGGCACGCCAGCATCGGCATCAACTTCAGCGTCTGGATCCTCTGCGTCGTCATCGCGCTCCTCACCGTCATGCGCGATCGCTTCGGCGTCGTCAGCCCGCCGAGCCTCGCGGCCAGTGCATGGGCGG
>JALYSW010000363.1 GCA_030854615.1 Gemmatimonadota bacterium | reverse complement strand
ACCTCGGGGAGCGCAAGAACCGTCTTCGGATGATCGCTCGCGATCCGGTACGCAGCGGCGAGCGACGCCTCGAGCCCGCCGCCGACGCATGCACCATGAATCGCGAACACCACTGGCGCGCGAACCTTCTCGATCCGGTTCATCAGCTCCTGCCCTTCCCTGCTCAGCGCCTCGGCCTCCGCCGCCGTGCGCAGCTCGAGAAAGCCATCGATGTCCGCGCCTGCGATGAAGAGATCGGGCTTTCCGGAGATCAGCACCACCGCGCGAATCGTCGTGTCCGAGTCGACGCGATCCAGTAGCGCCTTGAACTCCTCGAGCACGCCGCGCGTCAGCTTGTTGACGGTCTCACCCACGAGATCGAAGGTGACGATCGCGATCCCGCCCTCCCGAAGCTCGGTCGTCAGCGCGGTGCTCATGACGCGTTCTCCAGCACCATCGCGAACCCCATCCCGCCGGCGGCGCACAGCGTCATCAACCCGAACTGTCCGTTGCGGCGGCGCAGCTCGTTCGCGAGCGTCGTCGTGATGCGCGCGCCCGTGGCGCCGAACGGATGACCGATCGAGATCGACCCGCCCATCACGTTCAGCCGCGAGCGATCGACCTCGCCGAGCGGCTGCGTCATCCCCGCGCGCTCGGCCCACTCCTGACTCTCGAAGCCACGGAGGTTGCTGAGCACCTGCGCCGCGAATGCCTCGTGCATCTCCACGAGATCGATGTCGGCGAGAGTCAACCCGGCGCGCGCCAACGCCATCGGCGCCGCGAGCACTGGCGCCTGCAGCAGCTGCTCCCCCGGATCGAGCGCCGCGTACGCGTACGATTTGATGAACGCGAGCGGCGTGTAGCCGAGCACCTTCGCGCGCTCCTCGCTCATGAGAATGACGGCCGCAGCACCATCGGTAAGCGGCGATGAGTTCCCCGCCGTCACCGTTCCGTACTTGCGATCGAACACGGGTTTGAGCGCTGCGAGCGCCTCCGGTGTCGAGTCGGGGCGGATCCCATTGTCGTTGAGCGCGACCACCGTGTACTGCGGCGGTACGTAGTACGCCATCATTTCGGAGGTCAGCCGTCCGTCCTGCGTCCCCGCCGCCGCGAGGCGATGCGAGCGGAGCGCGAACTGGTCCTGCTCGTCGCGCGGAACGTGGTTGAGCTTGGCCATCTTCTCCGCGCTCTGCCCCATCGTCTCACCCGTGCTCGGCTCCGCAATCGCCGGCGTGATCGGAATCAGATCGCGCGGCCTGATGCGCGCGAGCGCGCCGAGCCTGCCGCCCAACGACTTCGCCTTCGACGCGCCGACGAGCGCGTTCGCGAAGCCGCGCGAATGCAAAATCGGCACGTTGGACAGCGACTCCGCGCCGCCGGCAATCGCGACATCCGCGTGGCCGAGCGCGATCTGGTCCGCCGCATCGGTGATCGCCTGATTCGCGGACGTGCACGCACGGCTCACGGTAAAGGCGGGAATTCCCTTCGGCAGCATCGGGAGCAGCGCCACCTCGCGCGCGATGTTCGGCGCAAGCACACTCGGCACCACCGTGCCGAACACCAGCGTATCGATCTCCTTTCCGTCGAGCCCCGTGCGCGCGAGGAGCTCCGCGACGAGCGCGCGGCCGAGATCCTGCGCGGAGAGCGCTTTGAAAAGAGTGCCCGAGCGCTCGAACGGCGTCCGCAATCCCGCGACGATGGCTACGCGGCGGCCGTTTCCGAAGGTTGGCATAAGGGAAAGTTACTCGATTCGCTGTACGGCGATGAGTACGGTGGACCGCCGAAGATGTTGACCCACGCGTGCCTTTCCCCGTAGCGTTCGGCGATGCACGACAACCCGCAAATCGAGGGAGGGCCGGATGCGCCGCGGCAGGCGTCGCCGGATCAACGTGCCGAAGCGCTGGCGCTGCTCGCCGAAGGCTCCTTCGACGTGCTGGTGATCGGCGGCGGCATCACAGGCGCCGGCGTCGCACGCGACGCCGCGATGCGGGGGCTCAGCGTTGCGCTCGTCGAGGCGTCGGACTTCGCGAGCGGGACCTCCAGCCGCTCATCGCGACTCGTGCACGGCGGCGTGCGCTATCTCGAGCACGGGCAGCTCCACCTCGTGTTCGAGTCTTGCCGCGAGCGCAGGATCCTCGCGTCCATTGCGCCACATCTCGTGCGGCCACTGCAGTTCATGTGGCCCGTCTACGAGAAGGCCCGCATACGCCTCTGGAAGCTGCGCGCGGGTCTTTTCCTTTACGACGCGCTCGCCCTCGGCCGTAACCTCGGACGTCATCGCACACTCACGACGCA
>JALYSW010000385.1 GCA_030854615.1 Gemmatimonadota bacterium | reverse complement strand
CTGGTCGCCAGCATCCGCGCACGGGACACCGTATCGGCGACACCGGTCATGGAGGAGCCCGTCGCCGTGGCCGCGCCGCCGCCGGTGATCGCGCCCGCCGCGGAGGAGCGCGGCGAGCCGGGCGTGCCCGCCGCGCTCGAGATCGTCGATCGCCAGCGTGCGCCACGCACGCTGCGATGGATGGCGGCGGCGATCGCCATCGTCGTCCTCGCGGGCGTGGGATACGCCATCGTGTCGGAGCGCACACGGCGGTCGCTCGCGTCTGCCGCGGCGACCGAGTCGCTCGCGCGGCCGCACGGCGCGGCATCGTCCCCCGTGGCGAGCGGCTTCTTCGACGCGGGGCTGCGGGCGCTCTATGACAAGGGCGATGCGCGGCTCGCGCAATCGCTCTTCCTGGATGCGCTCAACGCGGACACCACCTTTGCGATGGCCGCATACTACGTGGCCATGTGCGACAACGAGACGAACGCCTCGGACGCGTCGGAGATGATGTCCCGCGCGATGCGTCTCGCGTCGACGGCGGGAACGCGCGAGCGGCTCATCATCAGCACGCAGTGGGCGATGATGGTCGACGATCCCGAACGCATGATCGTCGCTGAGTCGCTCGCGACGCTGTATCCGGGTGAGCCGGAGGGGCACATCGCGCTCGCAAGCGTGCTGGCGGGCACCGGCGACTTTCTCGGCGCCGTTCCCCACCTGCGCCAGGTGATCCGCGCGGACGCGCAGCCGCCTGCGCGCGGTGCGCCGCCGTTCTGCGCGTCGTGCGTCGCCTCGGAGCAGCTGGTCAGCACGTACCTGCTCGCGGATTCACTTCCCGCCGCGGAGCTGGTGGCGCGGCAATGGAGCATCCGGAAGCCGCAGTCCATCGCCGCGTGGAGCTCGCTTCGCGATGTGCTCGCGCGCGAAGGGCGCGAGAGTGATGCGGATGAGGCCGAGCGCGAGCTTGTCTCACTCGACCCGGGCACGGACGCGGACTTCTCGGCGGCCGTCATCGCCGTGCACGCCGACCAGCTCGCAGAAGCTGATCATCTGCTTTCGCAGCGGGTGCAGTACGGCGGAACGGATGCGCAGGAGAGCGCGCTCTGGTGGATGGTGATCGTGCGGCGAAACCAGGGACGCCTCGACGACGCGCTGAAGCTCGCGCATCGCTTCGCGTCGCTCCGCACGCCGCCGCCGCAGACCGCGGCGATCGCCGAGGCGCAGATCGCCTTCGAGCAGGGACGCTTCCGTGATGCGGCGAATCTGTTCGAGTCGCTCGCCGCGCTGCCACCGCTGCCGTCGCCGATCGAGCCGGGCTCGGTCGCCCGGCACCGCAGCTGGTTCCTCACGCACGCGGGAACCGCGTGGGCGAGCGCCGGAGACACGACTCGGCTTGCGCAGCTCGCGGACGAGGTAGAGGGGAGCGCGCGCCTGAGCGCCTACGGGCGCGACTGGAAGCTTCCGCACTATCTGCGTGGTCTGTTGTGGAACGCGCGAGGGGACCACGTGCAGGCCTTCCGCGAATTCCAGCGCGCCATCTGGTCTCCGACCGATGGCTTCACGCGCGCGAATCTCGAGCTCGCGCGCGCGTCGATCGCCGCCGACCGCTCGGCCGAGGCGACGGCGCTGTTGCAGGCTGCACTCCGCGGGCCGATCGAGGCGTCGAACTTCTACGTGACGAGAACGGAGATCCACGAACTGCTGGCGCACACCTTCATGTCGATGGACGCGACCGACAGCGCGGTCGCGCACTTCGACATCGTCGCCAGGAGCTGGCAGTACGGAGACGCACCATTTCGCGCACGCGCGGCGCAGGCCGCGTCGGAGAGCTCCCGACTCCGACACGTGAGCGCTTTGGGCGCGCGGCGAGGCGGGTCACAGGTGGGGGTCGCTCGCTGAGCCTCGTCATCGATGCATCAGCAGTCCGGGTTGCAGATCTTCATGTCGATCGTGTAGACGGCGTCGTTCTGATTTCCGGGAAAGTCCTTCGACGCGGTGCTCTGGATCACGAGCGTCTTGCCAACGGTCTGCACCGGAAAATCTCCCTTGAGCACGTGCGGCAGGATGAATCCCGCGCCCACGTAGGGCAGCGTGAAGTGCCCCATCACCGGAAGCATCAGCGTCGTCGGGGCCATGGTGACGTAGAAGGTGCGCGCCTTCGTGTAATCCATGTTGAAATCAGCGCGCGCATCCGAGAGAGCGAGCGTCACCTTGCCGTTGCCGTAGGTGCCGGTAATGGGGATGTAGAACGACGTCGGCGATGTCATCGCATTCGTCATCCCACCTTCGCCGTTGTCGGTCGCGGCCGGCGCCACGTCGAGTAGATGAACGATGCCTCCCTTGACCATCTTGCCGAAGATTCCCGCGTTGAAGACGTCCTCGTGGTAGGTGAAGCGCGTCGCGCCGCCTTCGACTTGTCCGGACAGCACCACGGCCGTTCCTGACGCCTCCTTTGGATAGCGCAGCGTGATCTTTCCCTTGATGGCCGTGGAATAGCCCCACCACTCGATCTGCTTTCCTGTCGCATCGGGCTTGGTGAAGAAGTGCGCCGTCATCGTGGAAGTGAAGTTGCCTGTGAACTTCTCACAGTATTTCGCGAAGAGCTGCTCGTTGGCGTAGGCGATGACGTCGCCGGCGAGCGCGGTGACCTTGTCGAACAACGCGAGCGGACCCTTGATGCTTCCCGTGGCGGTCGGCAGCATCTTCTTCGTCTCCGCCACGACGAACTTGTAGGCGGGGGTCGCGCGAAGTTGCGCGGGAATGTGCGCCACGATGCTGTTCGCCACGTCGGTCTCCGATCCCAGAGCGATCTCGTTTGTCGCCAGTGAGGACTTCGGCGACGAAACCGCGCCGGGGAGACCCTTGGCGAGCGCGCCTGCGGCGTCGACTCCCTTCTCCGCGCCCGCTGGCACCTCGGATTTCACCATGCTCTGCGTGAACGCGAGCGCGAAGTCGTACGGTTTTTTCAGAATTGCGATCATCTCGGGAACGGCCTTGAGCGCCTGGGTTGCGTGATCGATCGCATCGCAGGTCTTGCTTCCGGCCTCGCTCTTCTGTACTTCCTTCGCGAATTTCTCCCGGCTCTGCTTCTCTTCATCGTCCAGCTGCGCGAGATGGTCGAACATCGGCTGGAGAATCGTCGCCGCATCGGGATTCGACGTCACCATCTGCTTGTACGGGGCGAGCGTCTGCGCGAGCTTCGCCGACTGGTCGGGGAGCTGCTTGACCTGATCGGTGAGTTGGTCGAGCTTCGCCTCCATATCGGTTTTCGCGGGTGATTCGGGGACGTTATCGACCGCCGCCTTTACGGCCTTCACGAGATCCGCGGGTTGGCCGAGGAGTGCCTTGTTGTCGGCAACATCCTCGTCGATGTCGAGCGTCACGCTCTGCACCTTGAAGTCGCCGGTCGCCGCCGTCGACTTCCCCTGGGTCGCGCTGATCTTGTATTCGCCCTCCGTTCCCGTTTGCGCGAAGATCGCGGAGTAGCGTCCTTTCGAGTCGGGTGTCACCGTGAGGACCGTCGGTGCGCCAGTGGGCAGCGTAATCGAGAGCTGCACCGGCATTCCGGGCTGCGGATATGCCAACCCCGAGAGCGTCACGTGCCCTCCCTTCGCGATGCTCCAGGGCACGACCGTGAGCGTGACCGGCGGTTCGTCGGCGCTCGGCGTCTGCGCCGAGAGCGGTGAGGCGAGCGCGAGCGCGAAGAGTGAAACGAGATGACGCAGCTTCATGACCGTACATCCTCCGATGAGAGACTCGAGCGGCGCACGGACGCATGAACGCGCACGAACGCTCGTTCCCACGAATCTCGTCGGGGACGGTTATGGGCTCGTTATCCAGCTGTTATCGCCTCGCATAACGACCGGATAACGGCTCTGGCGCATTATGTGGCGTAATCGACGCCGGTCGCATCCGTGCCGGCGCGAGCTCACCTCACATCAGAGATGCGCCATGATATTCGGACTTCGTCGCCGGTCTCCCGTGCTCATCGCCGTGATCGGCGCGGCGGCGCTGGGCGGTGACACGCTGCGCGCGCAGGGTGGCAGCTGCGCAGGACTCTACGCCGCACAGCGGAAACTCCTCACCACGCCGCATCACGGATACTCCGTGGACAGCTCGGCCACCGATCCCAAACTGCACGGGGGGAAGCCCTTGACCAGCGAATCGATTTTCACGGGAAACGCGATCTTCACCATGTACAAGGGTACCTGGCGTCGAAGTCTGATGACCGTCGACCAGATGCGGACGCAGGAGGAGGAGAACATTCGCAGTGCGAAGTCGACCTGTTCCGTGTCGGGAAATGAGAGTGTGAATGGCGAGGCTACGATCATATATCAGGTCCACTCCGTGACGGATTTCGGAACGACGGATGGTCAGGAGTGGGTGTCGAAGAGCCGCGGACTTCCGCTGCGGACCGTGAGCCGGCTCGATGTCGGCGGCGCGATGGGAAGGAGCGTCATCGTGCAGCGCTACGACTACAGCAACGTCGCCCTTCCCGCGGGTGTGAAATGAGCGGGGGCTCGGCGGGGATGAACGCGCCGTTCGCACCGGGCGCGACACCGGCGCGAGACGAGGCGTGGAAGCGGAAGCTGCTCGCGCTGCTGCTGGCGTTCGTCATTGGCTTCCTGCTCGCGTGGTTCCTCAAGAAGTGCCCACAGCCGGGGGGCGGTGGCGGCGGTGGGGGAACGGGGAGCTCGATGAGCGGTGGCGGGGGCGAAGGCGACAAAGGGAGCCCGATTAAGGTCGGGCAGGGCGGCGGCGGACCCGGTGGCGGTGGTGGCGGCGGGGACGGTTCCGGGACACCCGCCCCGGGCGGACCCATGAAAGGCTCGGGGAATGGTGACGCCGATGCTGGGAGCGGCGATGCTCCTTCGGGAAAGCCCAGCACGGGAGAGGATCCGGCGGGCGAACTGAAGACCGGCCAGAACGTCGCGGGCGACCTCCTCATCAAGTCGGCCGAGGGGAAGCTCAGCGGGAAGGGAAAAATGAACGACACAACTCCCGCCGGGCCGCCGCCGCCGAATCTGCTGTCCGCGCACGACTTCACATACGATTCGACGGGGCTGCCGCGCTATTCGAGCGCCGTCACCGGCGTGGCGAGCGGCTTGAGTACCGACACCGTGCGACATCAGAAGTCCACCGTGGCGGCCATCGTCACGACGGACTCGTTCGACAAGGTCGTCGATTGGTACAAGAGCCAGATGCCGGCGGGGTGGCACGCATCAGTCATCGGTGACATGGAAGGGATGGCGAAAGCGCTATCGCCGGATGCAATTGGGAAGATGCTGTCGGGTGCGATGAGCGGCGGCCCGGTCGACACGGCGGCGATCGCTGCCGCGCAGAACGGACACAAGACCGGCGTCGCGGTATTCGAGCCTCCCAATCAGAAAACCGATTCGCGTGGGATCATGGTGATGGTGAAGCCTGGCAGTCCGACGCAGATCGTGATGTCGAAGAAGCTGCAGCAGTGATGATCGTGCAGCCGTTCGCTCAGGCGAGCGGCTGCGCCTTCGCCCCACCGAGCATCGCGTCGAACATTCGAATTATCGCCGCGACGACGAGAAGCCCGACCGCGATCACGACCGCGTTCGACAGTGCGCGCCCATACCCGATGAGGCTCGCATTGATGAACGGATACGGATACCAACCCGAGCGCGAGCCGAGCGCGAAGATGTAGAGGAGGTACGTGACGGGCCACACGAGGTGGCGCAGCAGACTTCGGGTGTCGATGCGGGGCCAGGGGCCGAAGAGCAGCCATCCGACGACGGTCATCACCGGCGCAATGTAGTGAAAGCCGATGTCGCACAGCTTCGCGGTTCCTTCGAGATGGAGAAGCGGCCGAAGCGCGATGACGTAGACGATGAACGTCACGGTCATCCCCACGAGCGCGGCGACGCGCAGCACACGCCAGGTACGGCCATCCCGATCCGGCCGCGTGATGAGACTCGCGGCCGTGAAGGCAGCGAGCAAATTGCTCTGAATAGTGAAATAGCTGAAAAAGCGGAGCAGCCGCACCCACAGCGGAGCCGAGTCTCCGATCTGATCGACGAGCACGCCGACGTCCTGCACGACGAGCACGAGCTGCCCGATCACCGATGCGGCAATCACGGCGACGGTGAGTGAATGCCACGCGCGCGCCAGCGATTGCCGGGTGGTCACGCCCTTGCCATATGCTTCGCGACGACGCGGCTGACGTCGCGAGGTCCCTTGTATACGAGAGCCTTCACGGTTCCTCCACTGAAGAATGATTGGTTACGTGAGTGCAGAGGAGAAAGGCAAGCGGGGTGCCAGGCACCTCATCGGCGCACGACTCCGCGCGCGCGCATCTCGGCGGTTGACATCGCGGCCCAGGCGACGCGATAGGCGATGATGCAATCCGAGCGGCCTTGTGCTAGCGTTCGCTCCACCCGATGATTTGAATTGTCATCGATGGGATTTCCCGCACTTCAGGATGCCGCGATGCTCGCAGCCGGCTGCATGGTCGCCTCGCCCGGTTTGATCGCCTGGTCGTTGCTTCTCGCGATAGGCGCCCATGAGTGGGAAGAGTTCATCTGGCCCGGCGGCTTCCGCGCGTGGTACATCGCGTACAGCCCGCACGTCGAGCGGTCGATGACGAAGCGCTTTCTCATCTTCATCAATACGATCGTCCCGCTCGCGGCGGCGATCGCCGCGGCTTTCTTCACGAAGCCGTGGGCGCGACTGCTCTGGTTGGGAGTGGCGAGCGGCGTCGCGATCAACGCGATCTGGCACATCCAGGCCGCGGTGCGCGCGCGCCGCTATTCACCCGGCGTGGTGACGGGCGCTTTGCTCTACCTCCCACTCGTCGCGTCCGCATTCGCGCATTTCGTCGGATGCGGCCTGGTCTCGCCGCGCAACGCGATCACCGCGGCGACCTTTGGTGCGGCGTACTGGATACTCTCCGAAGGGCGCAAGCTGCTGAACCGCTCGCCGCACCAGTCGCACGCACCACATCTCTCAGTACTAAGATAATTTCGCTCCTCGCATCACGAGAGCAGCGGCGTCACCCCTTCGAGATCCTTGCGCTCGAGGCGAGGCTCGTTCCCGGGCTCCCAGCGCGGGACATGATGCGAGATACGGTAGACGAGGGCGCCTCGATCTCTTCCCGTCGCGCGCTCGACGGGCCGCGCGATGCAGACGAACTCCACGTCCAGCGCATCCTGCGCCGCGCGCACCGTCGCGTAGCCGTGCCCGGCGAGGTCCGCGAAGGAGAGATGCGGCGCGACATCAGGGTTGCTCGCCGCGAGCGCCTTCACTTCATCGCCGGTCTCCTGCAGCACGAGACAGCTCTTCACGCCGTGGCGCAGCGCGGCGTTGATGGTCGACCGCGCGCCCGCCGGCGTGTCGTGGAAATAGATCGCGCGATGCGGGTGGTCCTTCGGGATGTTGTACTCGCTCGACTCCACGAGCCCCGGCGCCGAGATCGAACCGGCGATGAATTCGACGCCAACAGGCTCGAACTTCTCCGGCGGCAGACTCGTCGACACTCGTCCCGCTGTGAACGCGTGCCGGTCGCCGCACAGCGACACGAGGCCCGCGACTCGATGCGCGCGCACGCTGTCGAAGATCTCGTTGCGCTCCGCGCGATGGGCCGACCAGTCTTCCTCCGTGCTCAGCCCGTATCCCGGCGAGGGCCAGCGTTTGCCGTCTACCGCGGGGAGGTTCTGTAGGTCCGTTCGCCAGTCGAGCGAGCCCACCGAATTCCCCCAGATCTTCCACGGTGCGGTGGCCGAGCGAAGGCGCTCGAGGAACCACTTCTTTTGCCCTGCGCCGAGGATCGTGCCGGGTGCGGCCGCGACATTCGGATTTGGAAGCTGCACACCGTCGAACTCGATCGTCGCCGGCGGATGTCCGCCGCGATACGTGCGTCCCGCATCGAGCGCGCCGAACGCTTCGTCGAGATCGAAGTACGGAAAGCCCGTCGGCCTGAACTGCCCCATCTCGGCGCGATCGTTCACGGGCTCCGAACGATAGGAGCGGTTGTCCGTGAGAATGAGATCGACGTTGCTCCCGTAGCGCATTGCGCGGTACAGCGTGAGCGCGCGGATCGCGGCGAGGTTGCTCGGGTCCTCCCCCAATCCGTCCGCATCGACGTGGCGCAGCGGCTCATTTGCGACCGCGGGCGCGGTGAAGTCGTTGAGCGCACCGCCGCTCCCCTTCGCCACGCGCGCGGGCTGATACTCCCACCACGCCTGAGAGGCAGCGACTTTCCTCGTCTGCGCGGGGACGGTGCCGAGTCCGAAGTTCTGCTGGCTCTGCCATCCCTTCCACGAGAACTCATGGTTGTCCCACATGCAGACGAACGGCCATCGCGCGCGCGCATCCTGCAGGTCGGGATCGGCGAGGTATGCGCGATAGAGCGTGCGATATCCTTCCACGGTGGTCGGCACGTGGAAGTCCTCGTGCTTCTCGCCGTCGGGATACCGCACGATGTCGCGAATGCGGCGGTCGTAGTAGCCCTTCGGACGATCCTCCGGATACCACATCAGCTCGTATACGAAGTCTCCAAGGTGCATGACGAAGCCGCACCGCTCCGCCGTCGTGCGCTCCTCATCCTCGAAGATCATCCGGCGATACGCGTTGCAGGCGCCGAGCTGATTGTTCTGGCAGGAGACGAAGGCGAAGTGTACGGGCTCGGTGTCGCCATCTGTGGGAGCGGTGATGGTGCGGCCGACGCGGCTCGTGTTGCCGTGCTCATCGATGAAGCGGTACCAGTATTCGCGTCGCGGCTTCAGCCCTGCAGCGAGCACTCGGCACGTCCAATCCGTTTGCGCGCGCACCGTCGCATGCGTCTCGGCCACGATGCGCGTGAACGATGCATCCTCGGAGAGCTGCGCGGTGAGATGCGCGGCCGCGTCGCCGCCAATGGGTGGGCGGCGTGTCCAGAGCAACACGCTGTCCGGGAACGGATCGCCGGATGCGACCCCCTCGGGGAAGAGATCGCGGCGCTCGGTGCGCGCGAGAACGGGGATCGCGCCAGGTGAGGGCTTCCAGGCGAGTGACGCACCGATGGCTGCGGCGAGCTTGAGCGCTTCGCGCCGGTTCATTGGCTTCATGATGTCGCGGCTCCGGTGCGTTTCCACGTGAGATCGCGCGCCTCGCGTCGATCGACGAAGCCAATGATGTGTCCCGCCGCGTCGCGCTGGAAGATGCGCCGCGTGCGCGGCTGCCCAGGCTCGAAGAAGACGTCGCGAAGCTCTGGGCGGAAGGCGCGGTCGGGCCGTCCCTCGCGCTTCACCATGAGAGAGTCGCCCGAGCAGGCGATGGTAGCAACGATGCTATCCGTCATCGCATAGCGGCCGCTGTAGCCGCAGAGCGTCACGTGGTCGAGCGTGACCGCCGGCGGATCCTTCAGCACGGCGAGAATCATCGAGGACGTCTGGCGCCAGGCATTGTCCTTTCGGATCCACGTCTCGGTATTCCGGAAGCGGCTGCGGAGGATCTGCCCGTGATAGTCGAGATACTCGTTGTCCTCGTGTGTCACGACCGCAAAGTTGCCGTGGAGCTTGACGACGAAGTCATCGATCGCGAGGTGCCCCGTGAGTCCGGGAGCGAGCGGCTTGAGCAGCGCGAGCATCCCGGTCTTGTCGTGCACGGCATCGTTCTCGTCCACGATGATGATGTTCGGATCGAGCAGCCGATTCCACACGGCCGTGTCGCCGGGAGCGATGGCATCGAGGAGCGCCTGCGTATCCTTCCGCAGCTCGGCCTCGGCGGTCTGCTGTGACACGGAGTTGTCGGCGGCAGGCGCACCGGTCGCGCGGGTGCCGCAGGCGGCGAGGAGGAGCACGGCGACGCCCGCGCGTGCGAAGAACATCGCGGAGCTGACATTCGGCGATACGGTTGGCACTGCACCCTCCGGAATGTGCTCGTGAGCATGTGTTGCACGGCTAACGATTCCTGTCGGGACGCCTCGACGCCAGTGCCAATGTCGCGGGGTGCTCCCATACCAAAACGGACAAGGCGCCAGGAGCTTGGCTGGCGCCCGGACTTTCGGCTTCCCGACTGACGATCGGCGAGGGACCGATCAGCTCGCGTTCCGCAGCGAAGCGCCCGTCCGCAGCTTGGTCAGCAGGATGATCTGTCCCGTGTGCATCGAAAAGTGCTCGACCGCATGCAGCACGGCCCACAGCACGGTTACTTCACCGTGCGGTGACGCCCGACGCTCGAGCATCACCGACTCGTCCAGCACGCCGAGCACCTCGTCGACTTCCGCGAGCGTCGATCGCAGCGGCGCGAGCAGCGCCGGCTTCGCGAGGGGACCACGCTCCGCGAACTCCGAGTCCCGGTCGCGAACGATCTGCCGCTTCCCCGCGACGCCGAGCGCCCACATGCGAGTGCTACCGTCGAGATGCAGAATCAGATTGCCGATGCTGTTCGATGCGGGATTGGCGCGCCACCACACGCTCTCCTCATCGAGCGCATCGAGGCATCGGACGATCTTGGCGAGGTAGTCGTCGAAAAACTCTCGCACGTCGGCGAGCAGCGGAACGGTGATATCGCTCATGGTGTGCGCGCCGCCGCCGCCGGCGTGCGCTCGAGCGAGGATGCGAGCAGCAGCGCGCTCCCGCACATCGCGAGGGCGATCAGCATGCTCGTCCACTCGTCCGCAGACTGCGCGTGCGCAGCAACGCGCGGGATGTGGACGATGAGGAACCAGCTTCCGAACATCGCCGCCGTGCAGAGCGCGGCAAGTCGCGCGAGCACGCCGCTGAGAATGCCGAGTCCGACGGCGACGTGCGCCATACCCGTCGCGTACGCGAAGAAGACATGGGCGGGAATCCAGCCAGGGATGACGAAGGCGACATACGTAATGTAGATGAAATGCAGCGCCCCGAAGCCAAGCATCGAGATGCCGAAGCAGATGCGTCCGATCAGAAGGGAGCGCGTCGCGGGCGCATCGGGCGTTCCCCGCCACGCGGCTGAGAGCCGAGTCATCCCGAAGAGCACGAGCGCCGCGCCCGCCAGCGCGAAGGTCTCGGCCGCGCCGGTCCACTCGCCGCCGCTCGTAGGCGCGGCAGCGAGCGCAGGCGCGTGCAGCAGCGCGTCCCAGAGAAGGAGCATCGCTGCGAACACGGCGGCGCCGTAGTTCGCGGTGGGACGCAGCATCGTGGCGATCGCAGCAGCGATGAGCACGACGCCAGTGATCCAGCCGATCACCGGCAGCCCGGTCGTGCTGTGCACCGGCTCGAGCGCGGGCACGGCGTTGATGCGAATCAGGCACTGCGCGCCGAGCGCCGCCATCGCCGTCGCGAAAATCGCTCGTCCGAGCTCGAGGCTCTTCGTCATGGCTTGCTCTTCGGCTTCGACGACCACGCGATGCCGGGGGCGCGGGCGCGCGGGCGCGCCCGCGTACGCATCACTGTTTGACACTGATCGGCACGCTCCACACGAACGCGTCCCAGCTGATGCGCAGTGCGCCCACATTCCCCGCGTTCGTGATGCTGATCGCGAAATCCTCCTGCGGCGATGGTGCGGTGCTCGCCTGCATCCGGATGTGCACGAGATCCTTCGCGGAGTCGTACTCGGTCCCCCACTGCCCGTGCTGCGTGTTCACGATGAGCTGCACCGTGCCATCGGCCTTCGGGATCGTCCAGAGGCTGTACGCTCCGGCCGGTACCGGCGTGCCGCCGATCACGAGATCCTTGTCGAACACGATCGTCGTCGCCTCGTTGGCGCCGGTGCGCCAGACTCGATCGTACGGAATGACGGTGCCGAGTATCGTGCGTCCGCGCCGGCGCGGGCTGCCGTAGACGACGATGACGGTCTCGCCGCTGATCGTCCCCTTCTCGATCTGATTGGGCGATGCGAGTCCGACTCCCTTCCCCGAGTGATCCGCCTGCGCGAAGCGCTTCGCGAATTCGGATGCGTCGACCCACGACGTGCGCTGCGTCTCCGTCTGTTCCGTCGTGGCGCGCGCGTCGGCCGCGGTGACGTTACCGCTCGCATCGACCGTCAGATGCGTCCACATGATTCCGAAGTAGTCGACATCGACGAGTGTCGCCGAGCGCGCGACGAATTTGCGGCGGGCGAGCGTGCCAGTCGCAATGTCGACGCCGGGAACGGAGAGTGTGTCGTTCGTGGCGGGACGCGTGCGCTGCAGCGTGAGCTCGTAGAGCGCCATCGAGCTGTACAATCCGTACGATGCGCCGAAGCCCGTCATGAAGGTCGGGATGGCGCCCTTCGGAATCGCGCGAGCGATCTTGCGCTTCGTGCCGGCCGAGTCGATCGAGGCGTGGGCGGAGTCGGCGTCGAAGTCGATGACGATGTGCCGCGCGCCGATGTTTTTCGCGCCCATCGGATCCGTGTCGACCGTCGAGCGCACGGCGGAGCCGTCGGGGCGAAGTTCCACATCATAGTGAAGACGGACCGTGGCGGGGACGCGTACCACGATGTCGCCGGTGACGCGATTGCCCGCGCGGACGGCGCTTTCAACGACGACGGTGTCGCGTCCGAGGGTCGTGATCCAGCTGCTCTTGCCGTCGACCGCGGCGGGCGCGAGGCGCAGCGCGGCGAGCGCCGCGAGCGAAACAATTATGGTCTGCATGCGTAACTCTGAATGGAAGACGGTTTTGCGAGCGGCCGGTGCGGAACCCCGGGCAATGCGCTAAACTGCCCCTTGGATGGCATTATCTGTAAGGCCATTAGTTGGAAGTACGGCCAGACCATTATCACCGGTTCAGCCATGGCTCGTGCGCGTGTCGCGGATGCCCTGACGCCCCACCTCGCGCTGCAGCGTGATGGCGGAGAGGCGATGCATCGCCAGCTC
Organism: Gemmatimonadota bacterium; assembly: GCA_030854615.1. Classification (GTDB taxonomy): domain Bacteria; phylum Gemmatimonadota; class Gemmatimonadetes; order Gemmatimonadales; family Gemmatimonadaceae; genus FEN-1250. The sequence continues at coordinate 659 of JALYSW010000385.1, read as the reverse complement.
TACTCGACCTTTCGCAGTGCGATTCTCGATGGCGTCTTCGCGCCGGGAACACGCCTTCCGTCGACGCGTGCGCTGTCGCAGGATCTCGGCGTCTCGCGCACGACGGTGCTCCAGGCGTTCGAGCGGCTGGTGAGCGAGGGGTATGCGACGGCGCGCTCCGGTGCGGGGACGCGCGTTGCGACGACGCTGAACACCACAGCGCAACGCAGATCGGCGATTCGAGTGGAGCGCAGCGAGCCGCGCGCGCCGGACCGTCCGCCGCGGCTCTCGCGCGCGATGCACGCGATTCTCGATGAGTTCAAGAAGCCGCATCCGCCCGCGCGGATGGTGCCGTTTTCGCTGGGGCTGCCCGCGATCGATGAGTTTCCCGTGGAGCTCTGGTCGCGATTGATCGGACGCCTCTGGCGCACGCGCGCGCGCGACATGCTCGGCTTCGCCGACCTGCGCGGCTATCCACCATTTCGCGAGGCGGTTGCGCAGTACGTAATGACTGCGCGCGGTGTTCGGTGCACGGCGGAGCAGATCATCGTCGTGAACGGCACGCTGCACGGGGTGTCGCTCATGGCGCAGGTGCTGCTCGATCCCGGCGATGCGGTATGGGTGGAGGAGCCCGGGTGGCGTCCCGTGCGCGCGGCGCTGCGGGCGACGGAGGCAGAGCT
>JALYSW010000347.1 GCA_030854615.1 Gemmatimonadota bacterium | reverse complement strand
CACCCGGAGACTTCGCCGCCGCGCATCCACTCGTGCTCCGCGCCGCGCCGGACGGCATACCGTCGGGCACCGCGGATTCGGCCGCGCGCGTGCGCATCGTCGCGCGCGACCACGGCTGGGCGCGCGTGCAGACCGAAGGGTGGGTGCGCGAGAGCGAGCTCATTCCTGTGGACAGCTCGTCGGTGAGCGCGGTGAGCGCCGCGGACCTTCGCTCGGATCCGGATCACTACAAGGGCTCGACGGTGCGGTGGGTGGTGCAGGCGATCGCGGTGCAGGCGGCGGATCCGCTGCGGAAGGGACTCGCGCCCGACGAGCCGTATCTCCTCGCCCGCGGTCCGGGGAGCGAGAGCTCGCTGCTCTACCTCGCGCTTCCATCGACGCTCGTCGCCAGCGCACGCGCCCTGCCGCCGCTCAGCTACATCATGGTGCTGGCGCGGGTGCGCGCGGGACGAAGCGACCCTTCCGGGGTACCCATCCTCGATGTCCTGCGCATCGTTCCGCGCTAGCATTGCCCGGCGGCCGCACGTCACCGCCCCCTCTCACATCGCCTGATGTCCTTCTCCGATTTCCGCCGAAAGCACCCGGCGTTCACCGCTGCGGTTGCCGTCATCATCGTCGGCCTGCTCGCGATCGACATATGGGTGCTCTACAAGCGCGTCGCCTACGAGCGCGAGGTGGCGCGGCTGCGCGAAGGGATGAGCGACGTCGAGCGCCGACGCAGTGACGCCGTCACGAACACGAAGGAGAAGCGCCTCGCGATGATGATGGAGCTGCTTCGGCGGCAGGCGAAGATCGACAAGGAGATCCATCTCGCGGTCGCTGTCGACAGCAGCAGGATGTACCTCGAGCGCGATGGCGCGCTGCTCCGCGAGATGGGCGTCGAGGTGGCGCAGGAGAAACGCCTCGGCACCGGGAAGGACACGCTCCACATGGCCGCCCCGCGAGGCACCCGTACGGTCGAGAAAATCCTCGGTCCGAAGGATGCGTGGGATGTACCGTCGTGGGTGTACGCGGATCGCGGGGTGCCGCAGCCCGCGTCGGCATCGCTGGTCGGTGCTCTCGGGCCGGTGGCAATCGTCCTCAACGGGGGCACCGTCATCTATTCGTTGCCCAGCGTCGGCCCGCTCAACGATTCGTCGTACGTGCTGCCCGGGAGCATCCGGGTGAGCGCCGAGGACCTGAGAGCGGTTGCGCCGAATCTGCAGCGCGGCACCGTAGTCTATTTTTACTGAGTGATATGACGATACCCAGCGAAGGCGCTCCTACTCCCACACCCCGCCCGACTCGGCCCCGGCCGGCATTTACGCCGCCCGAGGTGCCGCGCGATGGGTGGAAGTTCATGGCCGGCGCCATCGGAATCACGCTGGCGCTTGGGATTGCCAGCGGCGCGCTGGTCTACTCGACGCTGCGCGTGCGCTTTCAGCGCGATATCAACCGGATCGTCTTCAACCAGAACTGGGAGCTCCTCGACGACGTGAGCCGGAAGGCCGGCACGGTGTCGGATTCGCTACAGACGATGCTGGCCACCGAGCCGGACAGCACGTCGACGAAGCCGTACATCGTGGTGAGCATCGAGGATCGCCGGCTTTGGTACAAGTCGGGAGACACGACGCTCTATTCCACGCAGGTCGCGGTCGGGAGCGGCAAGACGCTCGTCCAGAAACAAGGAACTCGGCAGGAGTTCAAGTTCGATACTCCTCGCGGACGTCTGGTGGTGCAGAGCAAGGAGTTGGACCCCGTCTGGGTGCCGCCCGACTGGCATTACGTGGAGCAGGCGAAGAAGAAGGGGCTTGGGATCCTGGCGCTCGACCGGAAGAGGGCGATCCCGGCCGGGGATGGAACGATGATCGAGGTCGACGGAAACGATGTGGTAAAGCGCGGGGCGGACGGCTCGGAGATCCCGCTCGAGGCCAAGGAGGGTCACGAGATCACCGCGGGGGGCAACATCATTGTGCCGCCGTACGGAACGAACCAGCGGAAGTACAAGGGTACGCTGGGCGGTCACAGGCTCAACATGGGTGATGGATACGCTCTCCACGGAACCGACGAGCCACTCTCGATCGGGAAAGCGGTCAGCCACGGCTGTGTCCGGTTACGCAACGAGGACATTGCGTACCTCTACAGCATCATACCGGTCGGAACGCCCGTGTTCATATACTGACTTGCTGGCCAGTCAACCTAAAGAACGAGAAATGGGTTGCAGTATCACGCCCCGGACGTCTATTGTAACATAGAACCGTGTTGACGCCTCGCCTCTTCTGAGGTCGAGGACTCCTTGTAAAAGGGCACGTTGGCTTCGGCCAACACGCAAAACCAAGAGACGACCTCAGGTCGTCCGTCTGGTTGCCAGGGAGGGCATCCCGTGATGAAATCCACACCTCGCGCACGCCGGTACAAGGCACGCGCCGTCGGAGTCATTGCCAGCATCGCTTTCGTAGGCGTCGCCGCAGGCGCGTCCTTCGAGCTGGATGAGCACCCCGATCTCCCGAAAGCTCTGCCGGCCTCACCGATCGTCACGAGCATCGCCGCTGGCGCTATTGCTGCACCCGCCAAGCCGATGGCGTTCGCGTTTCTCGATTCGCTGGTCGGCCTCAGCGGGAAGCTCCGCGCCCGCTTCGTCGCTCGTGGCACCCCGACGCTCGGCATCCCGATTCTCGCCCAACTCTTCGGCGACAGCGCGCTCGAGATCCCCGGCGTACATCCGCTCATGAATGCCACCCGGTCGTTCGCGCTCATCACCATGCTTCCGTTCTCCGCCAAGCAGTCCGGCCGGATCGGATCATACAAAATCGGCAGCTTCCCCGCGGAGCGCCGCACGGCGCGCTCGGCCGAGTATGCAAATCCGGAAGGATTCATTGAGGTCACACAGGCGAACGAGAGCACCTTCGTCTCGGATCACTTTCGCTTGAGCGACTTCCTGACGCACGACCAGCAGGACGTCTGGCCCAAGTATCTCGTGCTCAACGAGCGGCTCGTCGACAAGCTCGAGCTCGTGATCCAGGATCTGAATGCACACGGCGTGCACGTCGAGCATCTGGCCGTGATGTCGGGCTTCCGCACTCCCGAGTACAATGTCCAGGGCGTCGGTGAAGGTGGCCGCGTCCGCGACAGCCGCCACCAGTACGGCGACGCCGCAGATGTCTACGTCGACAACGGCAGCGGCCGGATGGCTGACCTCAATCACGATGGACGGGTTGACTCCCGTGACGCGCGAGTGATTCGCGATGCCGTGGATCGTGTCGAGGCCGCGCACCCCGAGCTCGTCGGCGGAGTTGGCATCTACCGCGGGAATTCGGTGCACGGGCCGTTCGCGCACATCGACGCGCGCGGTGTTCGCGCCCGCTGGGGCCGCTCCTAGGCTCTGCTGAAACGAGGTCTTCCGCTTCACAGCTACGCCCTTCGCACCCGCGAGGGGCGTAGCTGTATCCGGACCGGCGTGGTAAATCACACGGAGCCGCGTTCGTGCATCCTTACCGGGTAGCCTCCCATGAATTCGAATCTTCGCGATCGCATCGTCCGCACACTCGACGTTCTGCCGGACGAGCGCGGCTATCAACTGCTCGACTACATCGAGTTCCTCGAGTCGAAATACGCTGAGCGGACGGCGCAGTCGCCGAACGCGCTGCAGCGGTTCGCGGAGGGGGTCGAGGACACGCTGCGCGCGGGGCGCGTCTCGGCATCGACGATCTCCGAGACCATGGGGCTCATGAACAAGGCGATGGGCGTGCTGTCGGGCGTCGCGGCTGCGGGGAAGTCGGTTGCGAGCGATGTCGTCGACGCGGCGCAGCGCAACGTCGCGCGCGTGACGACGGAGCGTCCGACGGCGGTGACGCCCACCGCGCCCGCGCCTGCGGCGCCCACCGCGCCCACCGCGCCCTTCGCGCCTACGCCGGCGTCTACAGACGCTGCCGCGGCGGTTCCCCCCGAGATCTCCGGGATCGAGCAAGGCTGAGCGCGCGCTGCGCGCGCTCGCGGCGTTGACCACATAGCGGCGAAACCGTAACGTTCGCTCGCGCCGCACCCCCCTGCGCTCCGCTGGCAGGTCAGTTGCAATGTCGGCAGGAAAGTGATGTCGTCGACGTCACCCCGTCCGCATGCAGCGGCCGGTTTTCTCTGGAGGCATCAAAGTGACCGCGACTACTGGCACCCTGGGCGGACGCTCACGACCCCGCGGACGCCGCGGCCCTTCTCCGCGCACCGGCGCGAAGCGCACGTTGCTCAGCACGATCACGCAGCTCCCGTCCTACCTCCGCTTGATGGGCGGACTCCTTACCGATCCACGCGTCGCCGTGCTCGACAAGGTTCTCCTCGGCGTCGCGATCGCATACGTCGTCACGCCGATCGACCTGATCCCCGACTTCATTCCGTTCATCGGACAAGTCGATGATGTGTTCATCGTGGTGCTCGCGCTCAAGCGGCTCATCGGGAACGCGGGGATGCACGTCATTCGCGATCATTGGGATGGGCCGATCGAGGATCTGCATCCCACCGTGCTGCAGGAAGTGCTTCTCGCCGCGGCGTTTTTCCTTCCACGTCGCATCCGCCACCGCCTCCGCAAGATCGCTCGATAGACGCCACGGCGGCTGGTCGACCACGATTGATCCGTCGCACCCTCGCGGCGTTCCTCTCGGCGCTCGCGATACTCTCGTGCGCGCCCGCCGCCGCGCCGCACGCGCCGCTTCGCTGGGGCGGTGACGCGGAGGGCGGAGCGCCGTTCGTAGAGGCCGATCCGGCTGATCCATCGAAGGTGCGTGGCTTCGACGTCGAGATCGCGCAGATGATCGGGAAGGGGCTGCATCGCGACGCGCTATTCGTACAGGTCGCGTGGGCATCGATCGAGGCGTCGGTGGAGCGCGGTGACTTCTCGATCGGGATGTCCGGCGTCGAGGACCGCCCCGAGCTGCGCGCACGACACGCGGTATCCATTCCGTATTTCGAGTTTCGCGAAGTCCTCGCGGTGCGCTTCGCCGACAGCGCGCGCTATCGCACACTGGCCGATCTCTCAGGCAGGCGCGTCGCGACGCTCGGCGGCACCGGCGCGTACCAGATGCTGCTCGACCTGCAGCCGCACGGCGGCCCGATCCCGATCTCGTACGACGACGATGTGCACCCGTACAGCGACCTCGTCTCCGGACGCGTCGACGCCGTGCTCCTCGACAACATCATCGCCGACCGTTCGCTCCGTCGCACGGGCGGTTTCTACATCCAGCCCGTTCCCGTGGCGACGGGACACTACGTGGCCGTGCTCGCGGCCGCGGACACGGCGCTTCGCGATTCGGTGAATGCGATCCTGCGCGCGCGCATGCGCGACGGGTCGCTGGAGAAGGTGTTCCGCAGATGGCACGTCTGGGAGGCCGGACAGGCGGAGTACTTCGCGCGCGTGCTCGCCGACACCGGCGGCGTACACCCGGCCGGCGCATCCGCGAGCGTGCGGAGCGTCCGATCGTATCTCCCCGCGCTGCTGCGTGCGGCGGGGATCACACTGCTACTCTCCTGCCTGGCGATGCTTCTCGCGGTCACGGTCGGGATCGCGGTGGCCGCGGGGCGTGTGTACGGATCACCGCTCCTGCGCGCACCGCTCGCGGTGTACGTCGAGATCATTCGCGGTACACCGGTGCTGCTGCAGCTCTTCGTGCTCTACTACGGACTCTCCGGCTTCATCCGCCTTCCCGCGTTCGTCGCGGCTGTGCTCGGCCTCGGGCTCAACTACGCGGCGTACGAATCCGAGATCTATCGCGCGGCTCTGCAGGCGATCCCGCGCTCACAGCTCGAGGCCGGCCGCACGCTCGGACTTTCCGAGGCGCAGATCCTTCGACTTGTGCGTGGCCCACAGGCGCTCCGCCTCGCGCTCGCGCCGATGACCAACGATTTCGTCGCGCTGCTCAAGGATTCGTCACTCGTCTCCGTCATCACTGTCGTCGAGCTCACCAAGCAGACGGCGATCTACGCGACGAACGTCGGCAGCTGGGTCGTCCCCGGTCTGCTGTGCTCCGCGATCTATCTCGCGATGTCGCTGCCGCTGTCGCGTCTCGCGCGCACGCTCGAGAGACGGTGGAGCTCCGTATGACGCAGGCGCTCGACGTGCGAGACGTGCACGCATCGCGCGGTCCGCACCAGGTGCTGCGCGGCGTCACCATCGATGTTGCACCGGGCGAGATCTGCGCGCTCATGGGAACGTCGGGGGCGGGGAAGACGACGATGCTTCGCGCGATCGCGGCTCTCGGTGCGTTCGACTCGGGCTCCATCGTCGTCGACGGCTTTGCGTTGCACCCCGGACCGGTGCCACCGGAGTCGAAGCTGCGCGTGTTGCGCCGCAGCGTCGGGATGGTCTTTCAGTCGCAATCCTTGTTCGAGCATCTCACCGTCATGGAGAACGTCACGCTCTCGCTCGTACACGCGCTCGGCTGGACGCGCGCGCGCGCGGAGACCGAGGCGCTCACCCTCCTCACGACGCTCGGAGTCGCGCATCGCGTGGGGTCGTATCCGCGCCAGCTCTCCGGCGGGGAAGCGCAGCGCGTCGCCATCGCGCGCGCTCTCGCCCCCGATCCGACGCTCCTGCTGCTCGACGAGCCCACCTCGGCGCTCGATCCGGCCCGCCGCGGCAGCCTCGGCGACGTGTTGCGTGCGCTTGCGGCGGAGGGACATGCGCTGCTCATCTCGACGCACGATGTGGACTTCGCCGAAGCGTACGCGGATCGCGTGGCTGTTCTCGCGAAGGGGGTAGTGGTGGAGGAGGGATCGCCGCGCGACATTCTCTCGGATTCGATGCACGCGGACGTACGCGCCCTTCTGCGCTCGCCCAGCGCCGAGCCCCCGCGGTGACACTTTACACTCCGGTGGTCGTCCCCTAGCTTTCGCCATGGCAACCAGTACTCGCATCCCATCACGGCCCGCTGTCTCCGCATCGTCGGAGAGCGGGCCGTCTCGTCATCAGGATACCCCGCCGGCGTCACGCATTCGGGCCGAGCCGGCGCTCACCTTCGACGATGTGCTGCTGTCGCCGCGGCATAGCGTCACGCATCCGAAGGACGTGAGCACGACCACCCGCTTCACCACGGGAATCTCGCTCAACATTCCGCTCGTCTCCGCCGCGATGGACACGGTGACGGAGTCCGAGATGGCGATCGCGATGGCACGGGCCGGTGGAATCGGTGTGATTCACAAGAACATGTCGATCGACCGGCAGGCGGCAGAGGTGGACAGGGTGAAGCGCTCCGAGAGCGGGATGATCCTGAAGCCGATCACGCTCGGCCCCGAGGCGACACTCCGCGAGGCGAACTCGCTGATGATGCGCTTCAAGATCTCCGGCGTTCCGATCGTCGATCGCGACAACAAGCTGATCGGGATCATCACCAATCGCGATCTGCAGTTCGAGCGACAGCTGGACCGCCCGCTGCAGGAGGTGATGACGAAGGACAATCTCATCACCGCGCCCGTCGGCACGACGCTCGACGAGGCGGAACGAATCCTCGGCAAGCATCGCATCGAGAAGCTCCCGGTGATCGATGCCGAGGGACGACTCGGCGGGCTGATCACGGTCAAGGATATTCACAAGCGCCGCCAGCACCCCAGTGCGAACAAGGATCAGCACGGGCGGCTGTGCGTCGCTGCGGCGCTGGGCTCGGGCGGAGATTTCCAGGAGCGCGCTCGCGCGCTGTTCGACGCAGGCGTCGATGCGCTGGTCATCGACACCGCGCACGGGCACAGCGAGGGCGTGCTGCTCGCGACGTCGATCATCCGCGAGATGCTTCCGGAGATTCAGCTCATCGCCGGCAATGTCGCCACGCGGTCGGGGACGATGGCGCTGGTGGAGCGCGGCGTGAATGCGGTGAAGGTGGGCGTCGGCCCGGGCTCGATCTGTACCACGCGCGTGGTGACTGGCGTCGGCGTTCCGCAGCTGACGGCGATCATGGACGCGATCGAGGGTGCGGGAGATGTCCCCGTTATCGCAGATGGCGGCGTGAAGTATTCGGGAGACGTCGTGAAGGCGCTCGCGGCCGGTGCATCGAGTGTGATGATGGGATCGATGCTCGCGGGTACGGAGGAGAGTCCGGGCGAGTCGTTCCTGCTCGAGGGACGCCGCTTCAAGATGATTCGCGGCATGGGAAGCCTCTCGGCGATGCAGGACGGAAGCGCGGACCGCTACTTCCAGGAGGGCGAGCTCTCCGCGAAGAAGCTCGTGCCGGAAGGAATCGAAGGGCGCGTTCCGTACAAGGGGCCGGTGGGCGACGTGATCTACCAGATGGTCGGCGGACTCCGAAGCGGCATGGGCTACGTCGGCTGCGGGAGCATCGACGCGTTGCGCACCGAGACGGAGTTCGTGCGCATCACCACGGCCGGGCTGCGCGAGTCGCACCCGCACGATGTGACGATCACGCGCGAGGCGCCGAACTACTCGGTCTAACGGCTCGGCTGGACTGAGCCGCGCGCGTTGCGGAAGCCGCCGAGCATGAGCGGCGAGATCGGGATGAGCAGCAGCAGATAGGTCGCGAGCGAGGCCGCGCCGCCGGTGAGCGTGCGCGGGTCGTAGAGATGACTCATGAGCACGACCGCCGCGACCCACCACGCGAGCGGAAGCATCCCCTTCAGTACGAGCAGCATCGCGCGTTCCTGCGTCGCCTGGCGCCCGAGCACCGCGAGCACCCCAGCTGCGATCGTAGCCTGCGCGAGCACGGCGCCGCCGGCGACGAGCGCGAGCCCGGCGCCGAAGTGGAGTGCGGTCATCGAGCACGCGAGATTGATGCAGAGCGCGACCGCGGAATGAGGAACCAGCACGACTCGATGCCGCGCTCGAAGAAATAAAGCTCACCAGCGCTGAAGAGTGCGCTCGCCGTGCCGCGATGTCGTTCCGTGCGCTCGACGTGGACAAAGCGGTGGAAGATCGCGTTCTGCGGGAGGAAGAGGGGCGAAAAGTCGAGCGCGGCATCGAAGTCGGGAGCCCACCACGAGTAGCCGACGACAACGCCGTCGCGCAGAGCGGCGAAGACCGTGCGGTCGTCGGCGCCCCGCTCCAGCGATGCACGACGCCAGCGGGTCATCAGCGAGCCAGCATCGCATGCTCGTGTAGCGCAAGCATGCGCACCTCGACCCCCTCTGGCGGGAGGGCGTTTTTGATGGTCGCGAGGTCGCTCTCGTAGAGATCGTAGTGTCCGTTGCGTGCAAGGCGATAAAAGTCCGCTCCGCCAGCTCGGTCCACAGCCCATGCGCGCCGTCGGGTCGCCACGCGTGGCGCGCGTCACCGGGAAAGGCGGCGACGTCGCGGAGATACTTGTTCACGTCGCCGGGCAGGTCGCGGCGAGCTTCCCGAGGATGCGGCGCTGTTTCGCGCGATTGCGCGCATCGATGAGAGGCGAGAATGCGCGCACGGCCGCTCGCGCCGCCGGCGTCAGACCGCGTACGAGAGTGAGTCGCGACTGCAGCCTCGCTCCTCTCACGACCTTGGGGTAGAGCGCGCTCGGTCCGAGATGGATGCGGGTGATCCCGCTCGCGATCGCGACGCGCACGGGATCGTAGCAGAGGCAATGCTGGTAGAGCAGCCCGTTACGCGTTTCGTCGGATTGCGCGCTGAGGCAGAGGTCCAGCGCCCCACCGCCGTCGAGCGCCACCGCCATCTTGAGCAGCGTGGTGCCGCGCCACGCGCATTGCACGCGAACGGCGGCGGACTGCTGCGCGGCGAGCTCGGCGAAGAAACGTGGGGGAAGCGCGGCTACCTTCTTGTTGCCGACGACATACGAGGCGCGGTAGTGCGCGTCGAAGGTCTCGGCGAGCGCGATAAGGTCCGTCTCCCACGTGACGCGAATTCCCTGGTCGTGAACCCACGCGAGCTCGTTGCGCAGCGTGCGGCGCACGTTCTTCGAGCGTGAGGCCACATAATCCTCGGGTGAGCTCCACGCGACGTCGAGCACGGCCTCCGAGTTCGCGAAGCTCTCGCGATACCCACGACGGTGCGCCGCCGCGCGAATCGCGCCCGCATCCTCTCCGATGAAGGGCCACACCACCGCCTTCAGTCGCTCGGAACGTGCTTCCCGCTCGAGCATCTCCATCGCGTGATCGAGCACATCGTCGGTGAGCACGCTGTCGGTTCCGAGGGGGTCGGAGCCGGTGCTCATCGGCGCTCCGACCGCGAGCGAGGGCCGGAGCGACGCGCCGATCGCGCGCGCAACCGTATGCGCGGGCCCGTACCAGCGCGCGTGCAGATCGCCGTGCAGCGTCTCCCGTTCGATGTACGCGGGGAGGATCGCCACGAGGTCGTGACCGTCGTAGACGCCGACGTGCCGCGGCTCGGCGCCGCACGCCTCCGCGGTGACGAACCACGCGTGGCGATGGTAGCCGCGTCGCGCGAGTGCGTCCCAATCCGCGCGCGCGAGGTACCGCGCGCGGGGGATCATGCGCAGGGTGAGCGTGCGAGGCGCCGTATTCACCGAGCTCACGACTCGTGCACCAGCGCGGCGCGCGCCTTCGCGGTTTCCGAGCTCACGACTCCCGGTGCGTAGCGGCTCCACGACCGGCCGAGAAAGCGCCGATAGCGCAACTCGCCGATCACGCGCGTGCTCGCCGCCGCAGTCTTCTGCGCCGTGCGCTGCGACGCGAGATTGTCGACGTCGATGAGCCGCCAGCCGATGCGGTACGACTGCTCGCGCGCGCGGATCAGGCGCGCGAACGCGAGCGCGGTGCCGAGTCCGGTGCTCCGATCGGAGGATGCGACGTTGAGGTCCCAGTGGTACGTGGCGTCGGAGGGGAGGGGGAGCGGATAGGCCTCGATGTCGCTATCCATGCGCGTCGAGATCCAGGTGAAGCCGACCGGCGCATCGCCGCGCCAGGCGACGAGGCACTGTCGACCGCGCGCGATACGTGCGCGGAACTTCGCGATGCGATGCTCCGTGGTGATCGCGAGAAAAGGCGACCAGTCGGGGCCGGCGAAGGGCTCGATGCGGATGCCATTGGGGAGTGGACGATGCGGAACATCGGCGACGACGTGCTCGAGGAGCAGCGCGAGGCCGCCGCGAGAGAATCGATCGATGGTGCGCACGCGGAGCTCGCGCCAGGGCAGTGCCCGGAAAGCCATGCGGTGGGAGCGCGGGAAGATAGAGACGGCAACAGTTGCCGGGAGGATTTGCAATATCCGCGCGCAGGAAGTGCCGGTCTGCGAGCCGTCGGAGGCGCGTAGGAGGTACATACGGTAGCGCGAACCGCGGATCGTCGCACGCCTGCCACGCAGCCGTCGCTACGGCTTCGCAGTGCTTGACAGGGCAGCGGCCACGGTAGAACGTTGCTCGTTGAGCCGGGGTCGACGACCCGGACGACTGCACGTGTAGCGCTCCTTCCCACCCGCCTTGCCCGGAGACAATTGCATGGGTTTGTTCGCCAGAAAAAGCATCGCAGTGCTTCAGGACGAGGCGGGAGAGACGGGCGCGGATACGCTCAAACGCGTGCTCACCGCCAGCAATCTGACACTGCTGGGCATCGGCGCGATCATCGGCGCGGGTATCTTCGTGCTCACCGGGACTGCCGCAGCACTGCATGCCGGTCCCGCCGTCGTCTATTCGTTCATCCTTGCGGGCACAGGCTGCTTCTTCGCCGGACTTTGCTACGCCGAGTTCGCGTCGATGATTCCAATCGCGGGCAGTGCGTACACCTACAGCTACGCCACGCTCGGTGAGTTCGTCGCGTGGATCATCGGCTGGGATCTCGTGCTCGAATATCTCTTCGGCGCGGCGACCGTGGCCGTGGGCTGGTCGGGATACTTCGGCGCCTTTCTCCACCACGTGGGCATCGATCTCCCGGCGGCGTTCATGCAGGCGCCGCTCGCGGTGCAGGGAACGCACACGCTGGTGCGCGTCGCGGGCGGGGTCATCAACCTCCCGGCTGTTGCGCTCATCCTCGCGATGACGGCCCTGCTCGTGGTCGGGATCAAGGAGTCGGCGCGCTTCAACAACGTCATTGTCTACGTGAAGATCGCGATCGTGCTGCTCGTGATCGGCTTCGGCTTCCATTTCGTTAACACCGCCAACTGGCATCCCTTCATTCCTCCCAACACCGGCTCCTTCGGCGACTTCGGCTGGTCAGGGGTCGTTCGCGCGGCCGGCGTCGTCTTCTTCGCCTACATCGGATTCGATGCAGTCTCGACTGCGGCGCAGGAGGCAAAGAATCCGAAGAAGGACATGCCCGTGGGCATCCTGCTCTCGCTCGCCATCTGTACGGTGCTCTACATTCTGATGGCACTCGTGCTCACCGGGGTCGCGAACTATACCACGCTGAACGTGCCGCACCCGGTTGCGTTCGCGCTCGAGAACATTCCGGCGCTCAACTGGCTGACGTATCTGGTCGAGATCGGCGCGATCATGGGACTCGCCTCCGTGGTGCTCGTGATGCTCATGGGGCAGCCGCGCATTTTCTTCTCGATGGCGCGCGACGGGCTGCTCCCGCCGGTGTTCGGGAAGGTGCATCCGAAGTTCGGCACTCCATACGTCACGACGATCGTCACGGGGGTCATCGCCGCGATCGTCGCCGGCTTCCTGCCTGTGGGATTGCTTGGCGAGCTCGTCTCGATCGGAACGCTGCTCGCATTCGTGATCGTGAGCGCCGGAGTGATCGTGCTCCGTCGTCGCAGCCCGAACATGGTGCGCCCGTTTACGACGCCGCTCGTGCCGCTGGTGCCAATTCTCGGCATTCTCATCTGCGGTGGTCTCATGGCTGCCCTTCCATCCGACACCTGGATACGTCTCGTCGTCTGGATGGCGATCGGCATCGTCATCTACTTCACGTACAGCCGCTCGCATTCGAAGGTGCAGCGCGGAATCGGCGCTGCCACCGACTGACCGACGGTGTAGTTAGCTTTGACGCGGCGCCCCGAACATCGGGCGCCGCTTCCTTTTTCACTCGACATGCCCACGCCGCTTCCCGATCTTCTCGCCGTCCCCGCGCATCGCGCCACGGCGATCGCGCGCTACTCGTCCGAGTTCACGGCGGGGCGCACGGTCGCGCTGCTGACACACATCAACTCCGACGGCGACGGCTGCGGCTCCGAGGTCGCGCTCGCGCTGCTCCTTGCGCAGCGCGGGATGAAGGTCCGGATCGTGAACCCAACTCCGTGGCCGGAGATGTTCGACTTCCTCCTCGACGGCGTCGCTGAGCGCAGCGCAGAAGGCGCCGCCGCGCTGGCTGGCGTCGAGCTGCTGATGGTGCTCGACATCAGCGACCTCAAACGACTCGGTGCGCTCGGCGACGCCGTCCGCAACTCACCCGCGCGCAGACTCGTCATTGATCACCACGTGCCGCAGGATGAGCCGGCGGGTGAGATCGTGGTCTCGGACACGACGGCGTGCGCCACGGGTGAGCTGATCTTCGACTTCGCGCGCGTACTCGATCTCGAGATTACCGCGCCCATCGCGCGCGCGATGTACGTCGCGATACTCAGCGACACCGGTGGCTTCAAATTCAGCAACACGTCGCCGCGCTGCCACGCGATCGCGGGGCAGCTGCTCGCCGCCGGCGTCGACCCCGAGGAGATGTACCGCCGCATCTACGCGTCGGTTTCCGTCGGCCGGTTGCATCTCCTGCGC